>CAXTGN010000230.1:0-6611 GCA_964243455.1 uncultured Acidobacteriaceae bacterium | reverse complement strand
GCGGAACCCTTTCCGACACCGGCTCCCGATGGGGCTGCGGCAACCGAAGCTCGCCAGTTTTACTGCGGCTCCATCGGCGTGGAGTTCATGCACATCGCCTCGCCGGAGAAGCGCGCCTGGATCCAGGAGCATATGGAGCGGCCGTACACGGCTTCCGATCCGAGGCGCATCCTTACCGGCCTGATCCGCGCGGATATTTTCGAGCAAACCATTCAGCAGCGCTATCTGGGCACGAAGCGCTTTTCGCTGGAAGGCCTGACTGCTCTGACCCCGTTTCTGGACCAGCTTTTCACAACGGCTGCCGAAGCCGGCGTCACGCGCTCGATGTTTGCCATGAGCCATCGCGGCCGCCTGAATGTGATGGTGAACACCGTGGGCCGCAACTCGCACGAGATCTTCTCCAAGTTCGAGGATGTGGACCCGCGCTCAACCATGGGCGGCGGCGATGTGAAGTACCACATGGGCGCGACCGGTGACTTCATCACGGCCACGGGCAAGGTCGTCTCGCTGAACCTGGCGTCCAACCCGAGCCATCTCGAAGCCGTCGATCCTGTGGTCATGGGTCGCGCCCGTGCACGGCAGGAGCGCATCGGCGGGGAGGGCAAGCGCAAGGTCCTGCCTTTGATCCTGCATGGCGACGCGGCTTTTGCCGGCCAGGGGATCTGGGCCGAGACGCTGAATCTGGCGAGCCTGCACGGCTACAACGTGGGTGGGACCATTCAGGTCGTGGTCAACAACCTCCTCGGCTTCACGGCCAATCCGGAAGAATCGAACTCCTCCCGCTTCGCCACGGATCTGGCCAAGCGTCTGCCCATCCCGATCTTCCACGTCAACTCGGAGGATGCCGAGGCGGTGGTGCGTGTGGCGGAGATGGCCGCCAACTACCGGCAGACCTTTGGATCCGACGTGGTGGTTGACCTGATCGGATACCGGCGTCACGGGCATTCCGAGGTAGACGACCCAACGGTTACCCAGCCACGACGCTATGCGCGGATCAAGGATCATCCGCCGCTCTATAAACTGTACGCGGAAAAGCTCGGGGTAGACATCGCGGCCGAAGTGACCGCGGTGCAGAATGAGTTTCTGGACGCCCAGCGGCGGGCTGCGCAGCACGACGCCAAGCAGGATGAACACACCGGCTTCATCATGAAGCGCATGCATGAGTTGCCCGTGTATTGGAACCCGTACTGCGGCGGCGTCCTGGCACCCGACGACAACCCGCAGACGGGTCTCTCGGCGGCTGAGGTCGAATCGTTCACGGCGGCGCTCACCCGCGCTCCGGAAGGCTTCCACGTTCATCCGAAAGTGGCCAGGCTGCTGGAGCAGCGTGTGGAGATGGGCGCGGGCAAGCGCCCCATCGACTACGGGTTCGCCGAGCTGCTCGCCTATGCCGCCCTGCTTAAGGCGGGAACGCCGGTACGTTTGACCGGTCAGGACTCGCAGCGCGGCACCTTTAATCAGCGGCACTCCGTGCTGATCGACACCGAGACCGAGCAGCGCTGGTCACCCCTTGCGCACCTTGGGCCCGGTCCGGATGGCAAGCCCCAGGGCCGATGGGAGGTTTACAACACCCTGCTCTCCGAGGCCGCGTGTCTTGGCTTCGAGTACGGCTTTTCGCGCGACTTCCCTGAAGCGCTTGTGCTCTGGGAGGCGCAGTTCGGCGACTTTGCCAACGGCGCGCAGATCATCATCGACCAGTTTCTGGCGGCGGGTGAAGCCAAGTGGGGCCTGCTCTCGGGACTGGTGCTGCTTCTACCGCACGGGTACGAAGGCCAGGGTCCGGAGCACTCTTCCGCGCGTATTGAGCGTTTTCTGCAGCTTGCGGCGCAGGACAACATGCAGATCGCGCAGCCTTCGACGGCGGCGCAGTATTTCCACCTGCTGCGGCGACAGGCGATGCGGAAATGGCGTAAGCCCCTGGTCGTGTTCACGCCCAAGTCCATGCTGCGGCATCCGGACGCGATGTCCACGGTGGCCGACCTGGGTGCGCCGGAGTTTCAAACGGTTCTGGCCGATACGTCCGTGCACAATCCGCGGCGCCTGCTGGTCTGCTCGGGCAAGATCGGGCACAACCTGCGGCTGGAGCGCGCCAAGCGCAAGATCAACGATGTTGCGATCCTCTTCGTCGACCAGCTGTACCCGTGGCCGGAGCACGAGTTGCTGCAGGCTCTGCGAATGCATCCGGGCGCGAAGGACATCGTCTGGGTACAGGAAGAGCCGGCCAATATGGGGGCGCTCTCGTTCGCCATGCCCCGTTTGCGGCAGATTGCGCACGATCGGCCGGTAATCTCGGTCAAGCGCACGGCTTCGGCGAGCCCGGCGACGGGATCGGCCAAGGCGCATGAGCTTGAGGAGCGGACGCTGATTGATCTGGCTTTCGGGCATTAGGGGCGGTTGTGATCTCGAGATCGCAATCCCTCAACTGAGAGCATTCCGGATTCAATGCCAGCGAACAGTGATCAGGCCTTAGTCCTCAAGGCACTGGCATTCCACGCGCGCGGGCTAGCCCGAAGTTGTACGGACAAGTTCCCCAACGAGCCGTCATCCTGAGCGCAGCGAAGGATCTCTGTAGGTTGTCGTTGCAGCGTTCCCGCTCAAGGGAAGTCGTTGATGTCCGAGTATGGCTACACGTATCTTCTGGCCAGCAAAGGCCGACGGCTCTACATCGGCGTGACTACCAGACTCGAAGAGCGTATGCGGCAGCATAAGGACAAAACCGACCCGAATTGCTCCACAGCCCGCCCCAACATCGACCAGCTCGTCTCTTTCGAACGTCACCCGCTCATCACCGCGGCGATTGCCCGTGGAAAAGAGCTGAAAGGCTGGGTTGCGGGTGCGCAAGATTGCTCTTATTGTGGCGAACGATCGCACATGGAAAGGCTTGAGCGCCGATTGGGAAAACCTGTCGAAATTTCCGAGAGCTCAGTCAGGGAAGGCATCCGCGCTCTGGGCAGACTACAGAAATCCTGCTGCGCTCAGGATGACGACGGGGTGGGGGTTGGCTGAGGCGCTTAGGTGTTAGGGAGGTGGTTGCAACGGCGCTCCGGGGAAAGCAGATCCCTTCGCTTCGCTGCGGGATGACAATTCTGTTACTGCCGGGAGGTCCGGAGCAGCGATCAAGATGCAAGTACTCAGGATGAGCCAGCCGTGGTCACGGGAACGGCCGGTGGGGCGGACGCATCGGAACTCTCCGGCAGCTCCGACAGCCAGACCTGGTGCGAGATCCTGGGCGGCTCGGGGCCAGTGTGCAGGGCCCAGACGCGCTCGCGGCAAGCCTGGTCGGCTGCGGTGGTTCGCTCGCGTGAACGGAGGTATTCGAGCCAGCTTTCCATGATGAAGGTCTCGTTGAGGTGCTCGGGGTCGCTGGCGTCGCGGTAGATGGCCCAACGTATGGCGCCATCGCGCAGCCGTACACCTTTCATCGCGTAGATCGCTTCCGTAAACGCCCGTAGGTCCCCAGGGAGGACTTTGTAGTCGATGGAGATGCGAACCGGACCGTCTTCCGGGTCGGGAGCCGCGGCGAAGGTGGGAACGGGACGCTTCCACTTGTAAGGGGTCAGGTCAGGGAGCGTTCCCTTCAGGATGGGGATCCGCAGCAGGAACGGCAAGGAAGCCGCCATGAGTCCGGCCGCCCAGAGCAGGGCTGTGCTCACGGAGGTACGCTGCGCCACTGCACCCCAGACCACGCTGCCCAGCGCCATCCCGCCCTGAAAGGTCATCAGGTAGACGCCGAGCGCACGGGCGGCTACCCAGCTTGGGGCAGAAAGCTGCACGCTGACGTTCAGGGTAGACATGCTGCTCGTCCAGGCGAAGCCCGCGCCGAGCAGCGTGACGATGACGAAGGCGGGACGGTGCACAAGCGCCAGGCTGATCAGGGCAAAGACGTAATAGAGCGACGTGAGGGTCAACAGCTTCGTCGCCTCCACCAGCTTGCGGATGCGCGCCAGCACGGCGGCGGCAGCCACGGCACCGAGACCGAGCGATCCGTTCAGGATGCCGTACCCGATCGCGCCCTGATGCAGGTCGCGCTTCGCGATCACCGCCAGCAGCGACCAGACCGCACTGACAAAGAATGTGAATCCGAAGGCGCGGACGAGCGAGCCTTGCAGCGTGGGCGAGAACCGGAGGTAGCGCAAGCCGGACCGTACGGAACCGGCGATGCGCTCCGCCGGCAGCGTGCTTTTGAAGAGCGGCTGCCGGTGCCAGCGCCACAGGATCCAGATCACACCGGCGAAGGACGCGGAGTTGAGCGCGAAGACCCAGCCTGCGCCCTTGTCCGCCTTGGTGAAGGCTGCGACGAGCAGGCCACCGAGGGCAGGGCCCACCGCGCGTGCGAGATTGTTGCTCGCCGCATTCAGGGTGACCGCGTTGGGCAGCTGATCCTTCGGCACCAGCTCCGGAACGATGGCCTGCCACGCGGGGTTGTTCATGGCCGAACCGACATTGAGCAGGAACGTAAAGAGCAGGAGCGTGACCGGCGAGACCACGCCGGCGAAGGTCATGATGGCAAGGATGGCGACGGCCGCCAGCATCCAGTACTGCCAGAAGATGAGCAACCGGCGGCGATCGTAGATGTCGGCCGTGGCGCCGGCGAGCAGACCGAGGATTAAAACAGGCAAGCTGGCCGCCGTCTGCATGAGCGCAATGAGGAGCGGTGACGAGGTCAGCGCCGTCATAAGCCAGGTGCCGGCGGTGTCCTGCATCCAGGTGCCCACGCTGGAGACCGTGGACGCAATCCAGCGGTCCCGAAAGAGCGGCAGGCTCAAGGGGGCGAACGCGTTCTCTACGGAGGCGTCGGAGGTCTCGCCCGCGCGCTCCGGAACGCTGAGGTCCGTGCTGTCTACCTTGCCTGTTTCACCCATGGTGGTTCGATGCGGTCTGCAAAATAGCTTTGAACCGTCCCATGCTGCCAAACGTATCATCGAGCATGCGCTGGCTCCGTGCGATTGGTTGTGTGATTTTGGCAGGCTGTCCGGCCGTGCGCGCGGCGGCACAGGTCGAAGGTGCGGCAAGCGTGCAGCAGCCACCCGGAACGGACGCGGTGTCAGCTTCCCTGCCGGATGTGGGCGCGCTTCTCGGCGATGTGGAGCGCAACCAGAAGCGGTTGGAGGCGACTCAGCGGGACTACACCTACCATGTGCACACAGAGGAGCAGGAGCTCGACAAGAACGGCGGCGTGAAGAAGACCGAGACGGAGGAGGCGGAGAGTCTGACCATCGGCGGCATACGTGTGAACAAAGTTGTCGCCCGGGACGGCAAACCGCTCTCCCCTGAAGAACAGACCAAAGAAAGCGAGCGGATCGACAAGGAAGTTGCAAGGGCCAAGGAGCGCCAGTCGAAGCTTGAGGCCAAGGGGGCTGACACAGACCCGCGCGGCAACGAGGTTATGCCCCTGTCGAGGATTCTGGAGCTGGGCAGCTTCACGAATTTACGCCGCGTGCAGCAGGAGGGGCGGTCCCTGATCCTGGTCGACTACGCCGGCAACCCTCAGGCCAAGACCCACTCCGCCTTTGAAGGCATCATGCGCGACGTGGTCGGAACGCTCGCCATTGACGAAACGGACCGGGTGCTTGTGCGGGCAGAAGGGCATTTTCTGAATGACTTTAAGCTGGGTGGCGGACTGATGGCCGACGTCCACAAGGGCAGCAGCTTCGCCTACCGCGCGACACGGGTGAGCGACGGCATGTGGCTGCCTGCCACCATCGACGGACAGGGCAGCATCCGCGTTCTGCTGTTTGCGCACTTCAGCGGCCGCCTTCACTTGACGACCAGCGACTACCGACGCTTCCGTGCGAGCGCAACGATCGTGGGCAGCAACGGCGCCATCGGGCCCGATGGCACACCGCTTCCGGACCAGGCATCCCCCGGCGGACCTCCCCGTGCGCCTGCCCCGAAAGCGACAGCGCCCGAAGATCCTCATCCGCAGCCATAAGCGCAGAGGGGAAGAGCCTGTAGAGCCCTCCCCCTCCATGTTTCTGCTCGATACCTTCGCCGTGAGGGTTGGGGGTTAGAGAGGCTGGACGTCGGACGCCTGCCAGCCCTTGGGCCCCTTGACCACGTTGAACTGAACAGCCTGGCCTTCCTGAAGGCTTTTGAAGCCGTTCGTGTTGATGGCCGAGTAGTGCACGAACACGTCCTCACCGTTCTGACGGCTGATGAAGCCGAAGCCCTTTGCGTCGTTAAACCACTTCACTGTTCCCTGTTCCATGTCTTCGAAATCCTTCACCTTGCGTTACTGACGCTGAATCCAAATCGCGGCTTCGACGGCGAGTATCCGGCAGAAACTGTGCATTTGTTTCAAACGGTGAGCAAATGTTAGCACGGTGCGGAAAGAAGACAAGGGAATTTTCGCGTCCATTTTGGCCCGCCCGCATTAGGAGCTTTGCGGCGTCGAAGAAGACACGACCTGCTCGACCAAACGCTCCACCTCGTGCAGAACCTCCTCCAGAGACATCCGTGTGGTATCGAGGACGGTGGCATCGTGCGCGGGACGAAGTGGGGACTGGGCACGATTGCGGTCGCGGGCGTCGCGCTCCCCCAGTTCCTGGATGACGGCCGACTCGGATGCGGCCACGACGGCCGGTTCTCCCTGGCGGTACCGGCGGCTGCCG
>CAXTGN010000229.1:4211-7712 GCA_964243455.1 uncultured Acidobacteriaceae bacterium | reverse complement strand
CCAGGCAAACAGCAGCGTGGCCATCTCCGCCTTGGTCGGCTTGCGCTCCGTCACGATCTTCAGCGCGCCCGGGGACAGCGGCGCGTGGTCCTCGTTCTGCACGAGATAGCCCCCGGAGATGGACTTCACCACGCGTCCAGGTTCGCTCGGCACAATCCGCAGCACACGCAGGTTCTTCTTCGCACCCAGCGCCCTCAAGGCATCCGCCGTAAACCCCGGAGCCACAATCGCCTCCACAAAGAGCTTCGCGATCTCCTGCGCCGCCGGCCCGTCCACCTCACGATTGATCCCGATCACGCCGCCAAACGCCGACACCGAGTCCGCGGCCAGCGCCCGCGCGTATGCCTCCGACACCGAGGCCCCCAGCCCTACCCCGCAGGGATTCGTATGCTTGATGATCGCCACCGCCGTCTGCTCAAACTCGCTGGCCAGCGCCCAGCAGGCATCCAGATCCACCAGGTTGTTGTAGCTAAGCTCCTTGCCCTGCAGCTGCTCGGCATTCGCAATCCCCCGCTCCGATCCATCGGTGTAGAGCGCCGCACTCTGGTGAGGATTCTCTCCATAGCGCAGGTTCATCTCCCGCTGAGCCACCACCCGCAGCGTCTCCGGAAGCGCCGTGACCGCCGCGGCAGCCTCAGATCCAACCGAAGGTGCATGGGCGCGTGTCTCCAGCGTCGACGCGACGGCCGCATCGTAAGCCGCCGTCGTCGCAAACGCCGCCCGCGCCAGCCCCCACCGCGTCGTCGCACTCAACATCCCGCCATTCGCCCCAAGCTCCTCCGCCAGCGCCGGGTACTGCGCCGCGCTCGACACCACGGCCACATCCTCGAAGTTCTTCGCCGCCGACCGCAGCATCGACGGTCCCCCGATATCGATGTTCTCGATCAACTCTTCCAACCGGACCCCGGGCCTGGCCGCCGTCTTCTCAAACGCATACAGGTTCACCACCACCATGTCGATCGGCGCAATCCCATGCCGGGCCGCCGCCTCCACGTGTTCCGGATCCCCACGCCGGTGCAGAATCCCGCCATGCACCATCGGGTGCAGCGTCTTCACGCGCCCGCCCATCATCTCCGGAAAACCCGTCATCTCCGCAACATCCCGCACCGGCAACCCGGCATCCCGCAACGCCTGTGCCGTACCACCCGTCGACACCAGATCGATCCCAAGCCCCGCCAACACCCGCCCAAAGTCCACCAACCCCGTCTTGTCCGTAACCGACAACAACGCCCGCCGCACAACCTTCAAACCGTCTTGTTCACTCATCGCCCTTCGATTCTACGAGGGCCCGATTGTCGGAGCTGTTTGCCTCCCTCCTATCTCCACCGCTGTCGCCTTTCTTGTGCGGCTCACGTGTTTCTGGCTTGTCATTCCCCACACGGGGAACCTGCCTTCTGCTTTTTCCCTTAGTCCTGTACCGAAAGGAGATCTACGCTCGCCATTCCCCTCTCTAGACCAACCCTCGAGCCTTTGCGCCCTTGCAACATCCGCCCTTCGCATCAGCGCCTTGGCCGTGTCTCAGTTCTGCCTCGCACGCACACGAGCAGTATCAAGGGGCGCCTCGCCACTCTGGATTCTGCCCTCAGACCCCTGTACCCTGTCCCAATGCTTGACCTCGCGTTCGTGCGGGCATATCTGCCGCTCGTCGAAGAAAAACTCCGCCTCCGTGGGACCGACCCCACCCTCCTCGGGGGCTTCGCCGTCCTCGACACCGAACGCCGCACCGTCACCACCGAACTCGAGACCCTGCAGGCACAGCGCAACGCGCTTTCTCAGGAATTCGCCAAGCTCAAGCGCACAGGCGGCGACACGACCGAGATCAGCATCCAGTCCGCCGAACTCAAGACCCGTACCGAGGCGCTCAAAGCCGGAGCTACCGAAGCCGATACCCGCCTCCGCAACCTCCTCGAGGCCCTCCCCAATCTCCCCGCCGACGACGTCCCGCCCGGCACCTCCGAGCACGAAAACCAGCTCGTCAAGACCTGGAGCCAGCCACCCACCTTCGCCTTCACCCCCAAACCCCACTGGGAGCTCGGCGAAGCCCTCGGCATCCTCGACTTCGAACGCGCGGCCAAGATCTCCGGCTCCCGCTTTGTCGTCTACATCGGCGTCGGCGCCCGCCTCGAGCGTGCCCTCTCCAGCTTCATGCTCGACCTCCACACCCGGGAGCACGGCTACGTTGAGGTCCTTCCGCCCGCCCTCGTCAACTCGCGCTCCCTTTTCAGCACCGGCAACCTTCCCAAGTTCGCCGACGACCTCTTCCACGCCGACGACAAGGGACCCTACATCCCGGGCCAGCTCGGGGACAACGACCACTGGCTCATTCCCACCGCCGAGGTCCCCGTCACCAACCTCTTCCGCGACGAAACCATTGACCTCAGCGAAGGCCCCATCTCCTTGACCGCCTGCACGCCCTGCTTCCGCTCCGAAGCCGGCACCTACGGCAAAGACATGCGCGGCATGATCCGTCACCACCAGTTCCAGAAGGTCGAACTCGTCAAGTTCACCCGACCCGAAGACTCCGCCGCAGAGCACGAAGCCCTCACCCGCCATGCCGAAGCCGTCCTCGAGCGCCTTGGCCTCCCCTACCGCCGCATGCTCCTCTGCACCGGCGACATGGGCTTCTCGGCCGCAAAAACCTACGACCTCGAGGTCTGGCTTCCCAGCCAGAACACCTATCGCGAGATCAGCTCCTGCTCGGACTTCGGCGAATTCCAGGCCCGCCGCGCCAATATCCGCCACAAGCCTGCCGGTGCCAAGAAATCCGAGCACGTCCACACCCTCAACGGCTCCGGCCTCGCGGTCGGCCGTACCTACCTCGCCGTGCTCGAGAACTACCAGCAGGCGGACGGCTCGGTCCGCATCCCCGAAGTCCTCATCCCCTATATGGGCGGCCAAACCGTGATCACACCCCAAACCCTCGGCAAACCCTAACCACCCCGCAAGGCCATCGCGAATCGCCAACCACGGCCATCGCGAATCGCCAGCCTAACCTGCTCCACCGCTATCTCTTCTGGACCTACGAGCGCGGCAGCTTCCACTACGACGTCATGGTCACGCTGATTCTGCTGTTCCTCTTCATCGCCCCGCACATCATCGATTTCCACGATCGCCCCATCCCCGAGGTTCCCAACCGCGCCTCAGAGGTCCTCGTCCGCACGGACGGCACCCAGAATGGCAAATCCCGCTTCATGTATGAAATCCGTGCGGAAGACCTCCACGAAATCCATTCAGACACAGAATTGCAGGCCCGCGTCACGGAAAAGGTCGACGAGATCGCTCCTGGCGCCCAGGTCGTCGCCGTCAAACCCATAAAGGATCCCCGCGGCCACATCATCGCCTACGACGCCACGGTCCTCCGCTGAATCCAACGCCCTGGAGCCCGTGCATGCAATCGAACTTTCTAGAATCCGCCACCCTGAGCGAAAGGCGAAGCCCGCAAACACCTGTCATCCTGAGCCAAGGACGCACGCCAACAACCCCCGTCATCCTGAGCGAAGG
>CAXTGN010000229.1:896-4201 GCA_964243455.1 uncultured Acidobacteriaceae bacterium | reverse complement strand
CCGCAGTCGAAGGACCCCTGTATTCCGTCGCGGCGCCACTACCGCCTCGGGACAGCCGCAGCTCTCCTCATCACCGCGCTCACGCTCGCCCCCGACCTCCCCGCCCAATCCCCCCAGCTGGCCGCCGTCTTCACGCAGATGGACGCCGCCAGCAAACGCTTCCAATCCGCAACAGCCGACGTTCAGCGCGAGAACTACGAGCGCGTCGTCCGCGAGACCACTACACAAAAAGGCACGATCTACATCGACCGCAGCAGGGGCGGCATGGAGTTCGGCGCCACCGTCGCCGACGTCGACCCCAGCGGTAAAGCCGCAGCGACACCCTCCCGCATCGTCGCCTACTCTGCCGGCACACTGCAGATGTACACGCCCGCCGAAAAGCAGGTCGACGTCTTCAAGTCCGGCGCCAACCAGGGCAAGCTCGAAGGCTACTTCGCCCTCGGCTTCGGCGGTACCAGCCACGACCTCCAGGCGAGCTGGGACATCACTGACGCCGGCCCCGAAACCCTCTCCGACGGCGGCGGGCAGGTCAAGACTGAAAAGCTCGTCCTCGTCAGCAAGGATCCCGCCGCGCAAAGCACCTTCAAACAGATCACCCTCTGGCTCGACCCCGCACGCGATGTAAGCCTCAAGCAGCTCTTCGAAACACCTTCCGGCGACCGCCAGACCGCCATCTACTCCAACGTCAAACTCAACGCCAAGCCCAATAAGTCCATCTACAAGATCCCCACCGGCAAAAGCATCACCGTCGTCCCCCACTAGCTCCTCTGCCGTGAGTCAGTCACGGGGTGCAAAAGGCAGACCGCCCAGCCAGTGCAGCACCGTATCGGTCAGCTTCGAGCGCTCGTCGGAGTAGGCGTGGTCAGTGTTGAAGTGAGCCGTGCTGACCGCTTTGTTCCCGTGATCACGCAGAGCAAGAGCAAACGCATCGTCGGCTGGGGCGAGACCGTCGTCTGAGGTGACCACGAGGGTGGGCCGCGTAGCATCCGCCTCTACGCTGGCGCTGAACCTCCATTCGGCGGCGTGCGTGAAAAGCTCGCGGGCAAGGCTATCGGGAGTGCAGCCCGCCAGGGGAGACATGCCCTCATTGGCAAGCGAAGCGGCAATGCGGGGAACAACCATGCCCCGGGCTACTGAGGGTAGGCCGGCGGGGATGCGACCGGCCATGTCAGCAGCAGAGATCAGGCCGACTGCGGCGATGGACGGGTCCTTCCCGGCAGCCTCGATGGCCATGAAGCCGCCCATGCTGTGGCCGATCAGCACGATGTGCCTGGAGTCCAGGCGGAGTGCCTTGGCGTGGGCCGGATCGCGAAGGTACGCGACCGCGGCAGCCGTGTCTTCCATGCTGTGTCCGAAGCTGAAGTCGCCCGCGGAACCCCATGAGCCGCGGTAGTTGAAGAACAGGACGTCCCAGCCAGCGCGGCGCATGGCCTGGGCAAGATCCAGGTTCTTTTCATTCCCCGGGAAGCCGTGCAGCAGAACCACAGCCGGATGCGGTCCGGCCCCGGCGGCGACATAGACGAAGGCGTTGAGCAACGCACCATGGCTAAGGATCTGGAACGACTCCATCGAGGCACGGGGGCCTGCCGGCGCTCCGGAAGCCAATGTGTTGGCTCCCTTTTGCGCTTGAACCAGTAAGGGCAGTGCGAGCGTGAACAGGCAGAAAGTGAACTTCATATCTCGCCTTTGTAACGCAATCCTGACAAGAGAGGCTGGAGAATCTGAGCCCGTTGCGGTGGATCAGTCTTGGGAGACGTTTAGGCGAAAGCAGCTGCCCCTGCCTTAGGAGAAGGCTTCTTCCCCCACGTGCCTCCCGCGACAGCGCGTGCTCGTGGTCCAAGGTCACACGCGAACCCTCACGCACCCTCGCCCTGAAAGTCCCCCGCATCCACCTTCCGTAGGCCTTCCTGCCCAACCATACCCAAAGCCGCACAAAGAATCACCACCGGATACCCCTCCAGCACATACCGCGGCTCCGAGTTATCGATCGTCAGCAACAACCCCGAGCGCAAGACCACGTATCCCAGCATCGCCGCAGCGACCACGCCGTAGCCGCCCCACTTCGCTCGTCGCCAAATCCACAAACCCCGCAAAGCCAACCCAAGCAGAGCCACGTTCAGCAGTCCCATCACACACGCCAGCATCGTCGCTCGTGGCCGCTGCAGGGGCTGCCACCACTGCACCGGCATCTTCGGCAGCAACTCCGTCCGCGGTCGCAGCCACATGTCCCCCAGCCGCGCCGCCGGCATCACCAGAAACGTCCGCAGCGGATGCGCCCGTTCCCGCTCCTGAGCCAGCCGATCAAACGCAACCTCTACCGCCGCTGTCGAGGACGTCTCCTCGTTGTACCGCGCATAGATCGCCTCCGTCTCAGCCCGCTGCGCCGGTGTATCCATCGCCCACGGCGGCAGATCGCGCGTACTCAGCGCCGTGCCGTCGTACTCCCAGTAGACCCGCGCCGTGTCGCCCAGCCCGGTACCCCACGTCCGGTACCATCGCGCAAAGCCCGTAGGTGCGGGCTCCCCCGGATCATTGGCATACTTCGGAGCCAGCGGCTGCACCACGTGGTACACCCGCCAGTTCCGCACACCCCACCCCCCCAGACACCCCACAACCAACCCCAGGGCCAGCAAGACCCCAGCAAAACCAGGGCTGCCGCCCCCCTTCTTATCGTTCCCGAAGCGAATCCGCGTTGACCCTTGCCTTTCTTCCTTGTCATTCCCGAAGGGAATCTGCGTTGGCCCCTGCCTTTCTTGCTTGTCAATCCCCGAACGGGGAACCTGCTGCTTGCGTAAACCCCGCCACGCCACCCACCCCATCGCCGGCACCACGACCCCACCCAACAACACCCCGTCCGGCCGCAACGACACAGCCCCGCTCAACGCCGCGCCAACCGCCCCAGCCCACCGCAACCCAGCGCCCCCGCCTCGGAGCGCACGCAGCCACCCAACGACGCCCCAGAACGCCACCACCACACAAAAAATCGACAAAGTTTCCGTCAATGCCGCCGCCGCATAGTTCGCCGTGAACGGACAAAGCACCGCCATCCAAAGGCACACTAACCCCGCCCCGGCTCCAAACACCCGCGATGCCAGTCTCCCCAAGAGCCAGCAGCCCAACAGGTCCACAAACACCTGCACCCAGATCACGGCCAGGTACTTCCCCGTCCCGAACAGCAAAAAACACAACGCCAGAAACAGCGGATACCCCGGCAAACGGATCAGCGTCGCCCGCACCGCCCCATCCTCGGTCAGCCCATATACGTGATGCGCCAGCAGGTTATGCGCCAGGTCGCCATAGATCAG
>CAXTGN010000229.1:0-886 GCA_964243455.1 uncultured Acidobacteriaceae bacterium | reverse complement strand
GTCGCCCTGAAACCGTGGATGAATCGCAACAAAGAGCGCACGCAATCCCAACCCCGCCAGCAGCGCCGCCCACCATCCAAGACTCCGATCCCGACCTCCCATCCGCACCACCCGCCTTCACCACCCACTATCCACTATTCACTCCCGCTCTCACCCCCTCTATCCTCACTGCTTCCCCTCACGCTTCCTTCGTCCGCCGTCATGTTACTTTCGTGCAGTTCTGCGACCGGACAACTCGCCCCAAGATTCCTTCATGCGCGTCTCCCTTGCAGCCCTCGCCACCCAGCACCAGTCCCGCTCCTACGACATCCCCGTCGCCGTCCAGGTCAAGCCCTCCCGCGGCATGCCCGGCGAACACCACTACACCACTGACAGCTTCACCCTGCGCAACATGCTCAAGCGCCAGACCGACCTTTCCGGCCTCGTCATCGACCGCTTCATGACCGAGCTCCGCTCCTCCTCCACCGCCCGTCTCTCCGGCGTCGAGCTCAACGACCGCACCCTCAAAGAGATCGGCTTCTTCGTCGACTAGGGCGCAGTTGGCTAAAAAGCGGTCAGCTAAAAGTGGATAGCCAAGATGGCCGATAGCTAAGAAGCGGTTGGTGGGGTGGCGGTCACAGCGATTGTCGCCGTGGCAGGTGGCGTTAGATGGTGAGTAAGCAAGGGTGACTCTCCATCTCTTTTGCACACCTTGTCCGCGAAAGGTGGCCCGCCAACCGCCTCACCGCCACCGCCAACCGCCTCACCGCCAACACGCGGCGCCAACACCGCCTCATTGACTCCCCCGCCTCCGCTCCATAGCATCACCTTTGAGGCACAGTTCCACCCCCTTGACGCCCGAAGAGAGCCAGTTCAGCGAAGGCAGCCGGCAACGCAGGCCCCGTAA
>CAXTGN010000228.1:0-7726 GCA_964243455.1 uncultured Acidobacteriaceae bacterium | reverse complement strand
CTGAAAGGTCCCCAGCCCCACGTGCAGGGTCACCCGGGCGATTTCCACACCGCGCGCTTCGATCTGCCGCAGCACCTCAGGAGTGAAGTGAAGCCCTGCGGTTGGCGCGGCCGCCGAGCGTCCCTGGCTTGGCTGCGAATAGACGGTTTGGTAGCGGTCGCGGTCCTCCGCGGTGTTGGGCTGTTCTCGCTCACGGCGAATGTAGGGCGGCAGGGGCAGCGAGCCGATCCGTTCAACGGCCTCGAGAAAATCCGTTCCTGGCCAAAAACGTAAAGTCCGTTCGCCAAACTCTCCACCAGCCATCACCTCGGCCCGCAGCAGCGGCTCGCGCCCGGGCTGTTCCGCAAAGAGCAGCGACTCCCCCACCGGCACCTTCTTCGCAGGCTTCACGAGAGCCTTCCACACCTGTTCCTCGTTCTCGGAGACCTGCTCCGTAAGCAGAACCTCGACCAGACCGGCGGGGATGGGGGATCCAGCCTGGGTGTGCAGCCCGGCCCGGGTGGCAAACAACCGTGCCGGCAAAACGCGGGTGTCGTTCAGCACGAGCAGGTCTCCGGGGGAGAGCAACTGCGGCAGGTCCGCGAAGTTGCCATCCTGCCAGGCCCCGGTTCCCCGGTCCAGTCGCAGCATGCGGCTGGTGCCGCGGACGGCGGGTGGGTGCTGCGCGATCAACTCTGGGGGTAACGCAAAATCCAAGTCGGAGACCAGCATCGGCTCCCTCAGTCTAGGGCTTCTGCTCTTGCCCCAGGCAGGGCAAGCAAGACCGCCTGCCCCAGTCCCTGCCCGACAGCTTCCGTCTCCGGCTGCACATGCGGCGGCCATCCAAAGCGCACCACGGAAAAGGGCTTGGGGATTGCAAACCGATCCCACGACCGCAGCCGCCACGCCCGTTCGGGCTCCGCATGAAAGCATCCCACCCAGCCTGCCCCGGTGAGCTTCGCCAACTGCGCAGGCCCAGCCTTGGCCACGCGCCAAGGCCCTTTGGGTCCGTCGGCAGTGAAGGCGCAGATGTGGCCCGTGCCGTAGGCCTCCATCATGCCGCGCAGCCCGGCGGCGGCGCCCCTTGAGCTGGACCCCCGCACGGCCACAAACCCCAGCTTTTCTACGGTGCGCGCGATCAGTTCGCCGTCAAACGAGCGCGAGATGAGAATGGCGATGCCCATTCCACGGAAGCGGTAAGCGCAAGGCAACAGACCTTCGTGCCAGAAGGCAAAGACGGTCGGCCCAGGAACGGTGTGCCCTGCCGCCGTACCCGATGTAGCCGAATCCCGTATACGCCAGGTTGTTCCCAGCGCACGAATCAGCCAGGCCGCGAGGGTCGGCACGATCGCAAGTAAAGCTCTCTGCCTGCCGGTAAACGAAGGCATCACGGCGAGTGTACCTGCCCCGCACGCGGACGCTGCGTCATCTCTGAAGACTGGACCGCAGGCGCTCCGCCAGCCGCAGCGTAAGGGCCATCAACGTCAGCGTGGGCAGGTGTGGACTGCCGTCCGGAAAGACGGCGGCGCTTGCCAGCCAGAGGTTCGAGACCCCATGCACCCGCAACTGCGGGTCGACGACACTCGCCCGCGGATCCGTTCCCATGCAGGCGCCGCCCATGGCATGGCGTGCGTCCTCCAAACCCGGTATCTGCGTATGGAGGTCAGCCCCGGCGACGTGGTCCGCGGCTGTGTTCACCGGCAGGATGTCGTTGCGCCAGACCATGCCATCCTGTTCGCCCAAACCGATCTGGGCAAACCGCGAGCGTAAGTATCCGGCCAGAACTCGAATCGTTCTCAGGTCGGCCGGCGCGTAATGCCAGTCAACCGACACCTGCTCCTGTCCCATATGGTCGCTCGCGCCGCTTAGGAAGACGCGTGAACGCGACGGAACCTCCTGCGCGACGTTGATGCGCAAACCGGCCTTGGCCTGCGGCGAGACGTACCTTCGTCCCTGCAGGCGCGCCTCCCCTTCCAGGCGGAGCACGTCCATCCCCGCCTGCGGCAACGCGCTCACAGGCTCCCACAGGCCGGCATTCCCGCCCATCTGCCGAGCACGAAGTACCTGACGCAGTGCGGCGATCCCTGAGCCCGCGGGCTCTTCAAAGGTCATGTGGGCAACGGTGGGGTTCAGCCCGAGTTTGGGATGGGTCTGGAGTTTGAAGGCGTGCGCCGTCCCGCGCAGGCCGCCTACCAGCCACGGCCGGAACAGGGCCACGGCCTTCTCGCGTGCAGATCCCTCAAACGAGGCGATTTCGAGTGTCAGGTGATCGTGGAAGTTCCTGCCCACCTGATCGTGCCCATTTCCGACCCCGGCAGCCACCCGCGACCGCGACAGAAGCAGCAGTCGACAGGTCTCCACCGTCCCCGCTGCCACGACGGTGTGCTGCGCGCGCACGCCCATCCCCCGGCCTGACCGTGCAAGCACCTGCACTGCCTCAATCCGGTCACCGGCAGCACTCAACACCAGCTCCGTCGCCTGGGCATGGAAGAAGACACGCGCTCGAGGGTGCCTGAGCAGCCTGCGTCCGAGCGATCTGGCGAGGTTTCGCTTCCCGAAGGGCACAAATTTGGACATGGTGGGAACGAGCCGTGGCATCCGGGTGCACACGTCAGTCAAGGACTCCCGCCTCAGTGCCAGAAAACTTTGCGCATCGTAGGGCAGATCATCCACGCCGAGAAGCTGATGAATCTCGCTGTAGAAAGGCTCCAGTTCGGACACCGGAACAGGCCAGTTTGCGCCGTCAGCCATGGGCAGGAGCTGACCGCCCCAGCTGACGGAGCTGCCACCCAAAGCCCTCGTCCGGCCCTCACGCGTTCCCAGGTGCGGCTCGCCGGACAGCTCCACTTCAGAGGTCAGCGCCTGCTCCGCGGGTTCCGGCGAAGCGCCCCCGCCCTCCAGCAGCACAACGTCGAAACCGGCGTCACAGAGCTTGTTCGCCAGGACGAGGCCCGCAATGCCACCGCCTACGATGCAGACATCCGCCTGCAGCTCAGCCGGGCCTTGCTCACCTTCTAGGCCGGCTTCACGGAGATCGATCTTCATGCCGGCGTGCCGAGCTAGCTATACCGCAGCCAGCGCATGATCTCGGGCAGGTTCGGCTTCTTGCCGTACATCAGGATGCCTACACGGTAGATCCGGCTTGCCAGCCAGAGGACGACAGCGATCGTCACCACCAGCCCAGCGATCGATCCCGCAACCGCCAGCGCTCCGGGATGCCCGACGATGACCCGTGAATACATGATCAGCGGCGTCGTGAACGGGAAGAAAGAGAAGCCCTTGGACACCGCGCCGTCCGGATTGGTGATCACGATCCAGATCACCAGCGAGCTGATGATGAGCGGCAGCATAAGAAAGATCTGCATCTGCTGGAGCTCCTGCTCGGAGTTCGTCATCGCGCCCAGGGCCGCGGCCACGGAAGAGTACAGCAGGTATCCCAGGATGAAAAAGACCACGAACAGCGCTGTCTGGCCCAGCGTCGGAAGCACGTGCATGTCCTGGCCGATCAGCTGCATTTTCAACGCACCCAGGGCCAGGGCAATCCAGATGCCGACCTGCGTCAGGCCGACCGCGCCCACGCCGATCACCTTGCCTGCCAGCATCTCCCCGGGGCGGATCGTCGCCAGCAGGACTTCAAACACACGCGAGGTCTTCTCCTCGATGATCGAGCGTGCCACGTTCATGCCGTAGAACAGGATCACGAAGTACATCAGGAAGTACATGCCGTAGGCGCTGGCCACGGCCGCTCCGGCGTGGTCACCCTTCCCGTTGACGGAGGCCAGCTCCACCGGCTTCAGCAGCGAACTCACCTGCCCGGCGGACATGCCTGCCTTGGTCAGCTGCTCTCGCGTCAGTGCCGCTCGTGCGGCATCGGCCACGCGGCCGCGGGTGATAACGTCTGACTGCACCTTGGGCACCCACTCAAACTGGGGGCGTTCTCCTGCCTGTGTTGCGGCCGTCACTACCAGGTAGCCGTCCAGGGTGGAACCCTTGCTCTTCAGCTCCGCATACAGTCGCTGGCGAGTCGTCGCGCCGACGGGGGAAAACACATCCACCACGGGCTTGGTCCCGCTCTGGCCGTTGTCGAACTCCGTCTGGAGATCGGTTCCGAAACGTGGGTTATCGGTGAGTACGGCGATGTGCTGACCCGAGCCCATACTTCGACCCATGAAACTCATTGCAAAGATGATGCCGCCCATCAAGGTGGGAATCAGTACGGTCATTACCAGGAAACTCTTCGCGCGGACCCGCTCCAGATACTCACGCCGGGCAATCAGAAACACATTGTTCAGCGAGCTAGGCATGCACCAAACCTCCTCCAGAGACGTACTCCGGCGTGCCCTTCACGGTCTCGATGAAGATCTCCTCGAGTGTTGGCTCCATCACCTCGAAGCGGGTGATCTGGACGCCGCTTGCCAGCGCGTCGGCCAGCAGCGCCTGCGCCACCTCCGGCGACTGAAGCGTGATCTCGGCGATCCCAGCATAGTTCTTGAATTCGGCAATGCCTGGGTGCTGCAGAAAGCGGTCTGGCCCGGAGAACACCATCTGGACGCGGTTTTTCGGGTACCGTCCCTTGACCTCGCGCATGGTGCCCGAAAGCACCAGCTTGCCCTGGTAGATGATGGCGATCGCGTCGCAAAGCTTTTCGACCTGGTCCATCCGATGCGTGGAAAACAGGATGGCCTTGCCCTCGCTCCGCAGCTCCACAAGGGTGTCCTGCAGCAGCGTTGCGTTCACAGGGTCCAGCCCACTGAAGGGCTCGTCCATGATGATCAGATCGGGCTCATGCAGCAGCGCGGCGATGAACTGGATCTTTTGCTGCATGCCTTTGGAGAGCTCTTCGGTCCGTTTGTCGATCGCCTCTGTAATTTGAAGACGCTCACACCATAGAAGAGAGCGCTTGCGTGCGGTCGCCTCATCCAGCCCGTGCAGCTGGCCCAAGAAGATGAGTTGCTCGATGACCTTCATCTTCTTGTAGAGGCCGCGTTCCTCCGGCAGATAGCCGATCCGGTTCAGGGCGGAGCGATCGAACGGTTTGCCAAACAGCTCCACGACACCGGAATCAGGAACCGTCATGCCGATCATCATGCGGATGGTGCTGGTCTTTCCGGACCCGTTGGGGCCGAGCAGGCCGAACATGGTGCTCGGCTCGATCGCGAGCGACAAACCCTCGACCGCGACCTTGCTCTCGTACACCTTGCGAATATTCTGTAGCTGAACGATAGACATGAAGTGGAAACCAGTGTAACGCGAGGCTTTGAATGACCTGCAGCCTTCACCTTTGTGTCGTTCGTTGGGTCCAACACCGGCCACGAGTGCAAGAATGAAGCCATGCACAGCTTTGCGGCGCTGTACACAGAACTCTGGACCTCGTGGGCCTCGCTTCTGCGCTCATACGCGGCAGCCCACGGCCTGAACGCTGCCCAGCACGCTGTGGTCGAGGTTTCGGCCGATGCCATCACCCTTCGTGTCGGCCCTCGCTGGCTACACTTCACGCACACCGGCGTCCGCGGCTCAGATTACCCGGAACAAGCCTTTTGCCTGAATGAGAACGGCACGGTGACCCTGGCTTGCGATCCCGAAGAGGAGATGGATCTCGTCGCCGAACGCTTTGCCCGCGAGATGCTGGCCTAAATCGAAGACACACGGCTGATGGCAGTCCGCAGGGAACAGCCGCAGCGGGGCCCGATATCGCAATGGTAGTCTGGTTGGTAACGTCAAAATCGGGAAAATGCTTATGCTTGCGCAAGTACGTCACCAAGCTTCGGGCACGAACATGGTGAAGGCTCCACAGATCGACCAGCCTTACTTTCCCGCTATCGACGGCCTGCGCGCCATCTGCGTGGTGCTTGTCATCGCGGAGCACCTGAAGGGAGGCCCGGAGTACTTCGGCCATCTCCCTACCTGGCTCGGCGTGGATATCTTTTTTCTGATCAGCGGCTTCATCATCACCACGCTGCTCTTCCGCGAGGAAGCGCAGGTAGGCCGCGTCGACATCGTCGCTTTTTATGTGCGGCGCTTCTTCCGGATCGTTCCGATCTATTGCCTGATCCTGGCCGGATACTACGCATCCGCCCTGTTCAGCAAACACCGCTGGCATTTGATGCTGCACTACTCCAAGTACCTGCTCACGTTTTGCGCAGAGTTCATCAAGTTTCTTCCCTATGACCCAAAGAACCAGCCGCCGTTAGGAAGCACCTGGACCCTGGGTATCGAGGAAAAGTTCTACCTGATCTTTCCGCTGGTTTTCTTTGTCTTCGCCCCGCCCAGGTGGCGACGGTATGTGATTCCAGCGCTGCTGCTTCTGCTGACGCCTCTGTTCCTGTCGAACACGGCAGCCTTCTGGCTGTACCGGTCGTACTTCGGTCTGTTGATCGGCTGCACGCTGGCCGTCGTTCTGCATGGCACGGGGGCCGTGCGCTGGAGAGCCGCCCTCTCCGGCATACCGGCTATCGTCAGCCTGCTGCTCACGCTGGGCGCCTTTTACCTCGTCAAGGTGAACTGGCACTTCATCTTTCTGTTCGATCTGGTCGGTGCAGGCCTGCTCGCCTCCCTTCTGCTCCTGAACTCGTGGCTGGCTGCCGGACTCAGTCAGAGATTCATGGTCTGGCTGGGACGGCGCTCCTACTCGATGTACCTTGTCCACACGTTCGCCTTGGATATTGTGGAGCACTTTCTTCATGTGCACTCCTTCGTCAGTGCCCTGTTCTGCGTCCTGCTGGGGACGCTGCTTGCGGCCGGCGTCGCTGCGATCCTGTACCGGCTGATCGAAGAACCTTCCCGTATTTACGGGAAGCGCCTGTTGCAACGAAGGCTAAAAACGGCGAGCAGCATCAGCCCTGCGGCAAGCCATATTCGCGCTGCGTGACGGCCTTGGAGCTGTCGAAACACTCGTCCCGTTCATAAGGTGGAAAACCGCAATCTGCTCCGGACTGTGATGGTGCGGGACTTCCCCAAGCCGTAGAATCGGAATCACAATGGCTGCGATCGCCCTTACGATCTTCTCCCCCGAACTCGCCGAGCGCTTCGACCGGCTCGTGACCCTGTATCCGGTGAAGCGCTCCGCCCTGATCCCCATGCTGCTCTATGCGCAGGACGAGGTAGGATACGTCTCCGACGAGGTCGTCGCTGAAATCGCACAACGGCTCGACCTGCTGGAGCTGGACGTTCGCAACGTGCTCAGCTACTACTCCATGCTGCGCACGGAACCGGCCGGCAAGTACAACATTCAGGTATGCACCAATATCTCCTGCATGCTGCGCGGCGGCTACGAGATCCTGGACTATTGCAAGCACCGGCTCGGGATCGGCCACAAGGGCGTCACACCCGACGGCCTGTTCTCCCTGGAAGAGGTCGAGTGCATTGGCGCGTGCTGCTGGGCGCCGGCAGCCCAGGTCAACTATGACTTCCACGAGTTCCTGACACCCGCCAAGGTCGACCAGATGATCGCCGACTACGCCGAGGGCCGCGGACCGGACGACAAGTAGACGCCTGATCGATCCGGCCCCCGAGCCATTCTGCAAGGGGTTTGCAGCCGGTAGAAAAGCCCGGCCTGAACTTCCGTGCATTCTCTCCCGCACGGATATCGACCGGGCGTGCTTTGTATACTCAGATTTGAGCAGGTACCCGAACCTCTATGCCCAATCAGGTCTCGCACCCCGACGAAGTGATCGTCCTTAAGCGCCGCTTCGGCCAAGGCGCCGCCCATATTGATCGATACGTAGAACTCGACGGCTACAAGGCCGTC
>CAXTGN010000227.1:0-7730 GCA_964243455.1 uncultured Acidobacteriaceae bacterium | reverse complement strand
TGCAGTTCTTCTGGAATTAGTCTGAGGACCGAAGCGCCTATGACCTCCTCGGCGGAGTACCCGAACAGTCGCTGGGCGGCTTGGTTCCAGCTCTTAATGGTTCCGTTCAGGTCTTTGCTCAGGATCGCGTCGTCAGAAGATTCTACGATCGCAGCCAATTGGAAACGAGCCTCATCCAACTCTTTTTGCGCAGTGATGTCGCGAACGATCTTCGACACGCCAACCACGCAGCCGCGCTCATTACGGACAGGAGAGATGGTGAGTGAAACTACAAGGTAGCGCCCATGTTTCGTGACCCGGGTTGTTTCAAAGTGCGAGATCTGCTCCCCGGCCCGAAGCCTGCGAAGAATTTCGCTCTCCTGATACTGCAGATTATCCGGGATCAGGCGCAGGACTGATTCGCCAACGATCTCATCCGGGGTGTAACCAAAGATCTTAGTGGCCGCAGGGTTCCAGCTTGTGATGATGCCATCTAGATTCTTGGTGATGATCGCGTCATCGGACGAGTGAACGATCGCCTCTAGCAATGAGGCCGAATCGTGGACCCAGGTATTCGGCCCCGGGCGAGGCGACGACAGTGTCTCGGCCGACAAAGCAGAAGCCGCTGTGCCCTTTACGAACTCCAATTGCATCCCCTGTTCCTCGCGGTCTTGCTGTGATCAGAGAGCTGAGGCAGAGCCAACCTTCACTTTAAACCAGGCGCACGCGGTAGAAGGCCGCTTTGCTGTGATCCACTGCTACGGCCAAAGTCGTATAGACGATCAAGGCAAGACTATGGACGATTCGGAGCTTCCCGTTCTTCCCACTACTCCTCGCCACGGTTCTCATGAGTAGAACCCTGCGGTAAAGCTGCTCGAAGGCGAGATCAGGCAGGTACTCAACAACCTGATTTGCAATGCCGCCGATGTAGAACCGGCGGCCGACTTTTGATCCGCTCCCTCACACTGACGCGAGGGAGTTGACAGCACCGGTGCAGACACGGCGCCGGGCAATCGCACTACCAAGGGAGCCGGTGGTACGGCCCTGGGCTGTGGATCTGCAGAAAATCGTCGCTCGCCGCGACGGTGACCTGCGATTCAGAAGCTCCCAGCGCCAGGACACACAGGCACCATCTTGGGTATTTCTTCCTTTTGAGGCCGTCAACTGTTAGCAGCTCGGGCGTCTGCACCGTAGGCTGGACGGTGCGCTCCCTGATCAGCCTCGCCCACGCCAGGTCACTCTACTTTTTTACTTTGGCGGCGGGTGGGTAAGAGGCTCCAGCCGGTTCGACGCTGATGACCTGACCGCCCTCTTCGAGAGGCCCAATCTCCCGCACCAGGCCCGGGACTTCGCCTTCCAGAACCCAAATGAAGACATCCTTCGGCTGCTTGCCCAGAATAGGAGCGACAACACCGGCGACGCCGCCCAGTTCAGGATGTATTCGAAAGACGGTAGCCTTACGACGGACCCCACGTACTGGGGAGAAGGGCTCCTCGCCGGCAACCTCGACGGACAGCCGGATAGACCGACCTTTTCCGGTCGGCGCAACGAGTCCAAGCGTGAACGGGCCGGCATTCGGAGAAGCATTCAGGAGTACCGTCCCGGTGAAGCCGTTAGAAACGTCTGGCGGAAGATCGATGTGATTCGTTTCGACCTTCTCTTTCCCATCTTTCTCGATCGTGCGGATGGTGACAATGCCGTTTCCTTCGACCAGGCAGTCCGTGGTCTTGGAGAAGAATGGACCGCGCTGTACATGGTGATCGCGGATGAGGTGAAAGGTCGTGCGCTGGGTGAACGAGGTCGTATCATCGTCGATCGAACCATCGAGAAAGTGATATGTGAGACGGGAGTTCACGCGATCGCCTTGAACGAGCTGGAGCAATTCCCCATAGCCCAGAACTGCGCCGGACTCAGCTCGAAGGACCAGAAAGGCGTGGCTGGCGCCTTGAACATGGCGAACGGGTATGGGCAGCGGTTGCTGCGCATACGAGCATCTCGGGTGGTAACCTGCCGAGGCGACAAACAACATCCACAGGGAACTACGGAACAGAGAAGTACGCGCATGCCGACCGTTCATCTGCAAATAGATCCTCCTTTATCCCTTTATCCGTATTCACGTCGATGAGCTCACGTGCGATCACGATCGAGCACACTAGCCACTGATCCCGACCGCTTGTTCCGTACTGGGGACCGACGGAGCAATTTTCCAATCGGTCCAGATATTCGTGAGGTGGCTCCATTCTGTCATCCGAGCGTCTTCGAATTTCTCCCGATTCAGAGTGTGATGGCTGATTCGGAAGAACACGGCGTAGCGGTTGAAGTCAGATGTGTTCACCGCTGCGCCATGAGCGAGGCTGTAGTGACACAGGACAACATCACCCGGCTTGCAGAGGAGTTGATGAGGCGTGCCGAGGGCAATCTGCGGCATGCCTTCCAACCTTGCTCTTGGGC
Organism: uncultured Acidobacteriaceae bacterium; assembly: GCA_964243455.1. GTDB lineage: Bacteria > Acidobacteriota > Terriglobia > Terriglobales > Acidobacteriaceae > Granulicella. The sequence goes on along the minus strand of CAXTGN010000227.1, from coordinate 5,300 downwards.
CGCGCCTCCGAAAATACTCCTCGAGAAGGATGTGTGTACCCGGCCAGACCGTAAAGTTACCTGAGAAGTCAGCCCGCACCTCGCTGAGGAAAATCCCGAGGAGCAAGGTGAACGGCCTCAACTCATTCCCACTCATGCCATTGCTCGGGGTAGGTATGCCATCAATATGCGCCACGGGCACATAGCGCGTGGCCGAGTTGTGAGCCTGCGAATGGCAATTTGACCGTCGTCGCAGGAAATCGTGTCAGGTTCGAGAAGCTCCTCGATCCTGCTCCTCACCTCTGAGCATGAAGCCAGGTTCCCGATCTCATGCGTTCCTAGCAGATCCGGACAGAAGCTTTGGTTGTCGTATTCCACCTTGCGAGAGGGGTCGTAATTGGCCCGGAGATCCCGGTCGATGCTCTCGCGAGCGCGGGCGATCGTTTCAGGATCAACCAGACGAGGGAAATGTTGAAATCCGTTCCTAAGAAAGTTTTCGGTCCATTCGCTTGAGTCCATGGCTTACCTGCCTTAATCCTCAAAGGTCTATGCAGAAAGGCGCACTGAGTCGTTCCATCTGGCCTAGATCTTTGAAGGAACGTCCATGGAGAGATCAATCCAAGGACGCTGAAGGGCTCTCGATACGCTCCTCCGAGATCTGTTCTCTCTGCAGAGTATGTGTGGAGGTCTCCTGCGTCGTAACCAGCACGCGGGTGACGCGGACCTCTTCGAGGAGCACAGTTTCTCTTGTGACAACGAGACGCTCCCCAAGAACCGGGTACACCGTGGTCTCGCCTTCATATCGAATGGCCGGCGGTTCGCTGACCACCTCGTTCACCGGTACGTGGATGACGTCGTACCGAATGCTCGTAAGAGGCACCTCGATCGTTTCCGTTCGTTCTTCGAGGTGTTTTTGCAACCGAACAGTCCCTGTTTCGACAACACGCTTCGTCACTACAAGCTGTTCCGACAACAAAGGGATTACATCCTCGCCGTCCAGACTCGCCGTTTCGTGCGCGATTGGACGGATGGCTTGAGCGGAGGTCAAGTCAGTGCTTGGCATTGCATCCTCAAATCAGCGAACGGACCCGCGCCATAAGATCGCGGATCCGTTCACGCCAACTAGTAACGGTCCTTGGTGGTTGTTTTCGCTGGCGTCTGTTCCACGTCGACCTCTGTGTGACGCACGGTGTCGCTGATCTGCTCGGTACGGTCGGTCCCCTGCTTGCCGACGCGGACCTCTTCGACTACACGACTGGTCTTGCCGACTACGGCCTCCTCACCAGTTGCAGTCACCTCGATGGCGCCCGAACCGGTTTCAAAGTCCGCCGCGGTCGCCGCACGGTCAACAGGACGACGATCCACAACGACACGCTCGTCGTGCAGCGTTACGTTCTCGCTAACCGGCTTTTCAACGACGTGCGAGAAAATGCGAACGCCTCCGCGTTCTACCTCCCGCTTGCCGACGACGAGTTCTTCTGCGACAACCGGGATCACCTGCTCGCCCGTGGTGCTTCCAACGCGATCACGGGACCCTTCCAGAACCGCCACGTCCTTGGCTGATCCTGTGTTCCCTCCCTGGTAGTCGTCCTGAATGCCGGTGGCGCCGTGTTCATACAACATGTCGGCAGTCTCATCGGCTTCTTCATCGGGAACGGTGACAGCGAGCAGCGCACCACCATTGCCAACTCGTTGAGCATACTGCGCGTGCTCATCGGTGTGATCTGAGAAGCCGGTGAAGAAGTCCTTGATCTTGTCCCCAACGCCTGTTCCCGAAGTGCTCTTCCCTGCATAGCCCTCTCCGGTTTGATCAATCACCGTGATATGACTTGTCTCGTAACCCTCAGTCTGGAGGGTTGATTTCACCTTGTTCGCTTCTGCGACGGTGCTGTAAAGTCCGACAACTGTCTTCATGGTGTTTCCTTTCAGGAAGTGAGTTGCAGGGCAGCGATAAACTCCGGTGCCCTGCGGTTGTTACTTCTGTTCGAAGATTTCGACGCGGCGATTGTCTGCCTTGCCGGCCGCTGTCGCGTTCGTATCAGCGGGATTGCTTGCCGCAAACCCTCCCCCGGTCAGGCGCGATCTATCGATTCCCTGACTCTCCAGGAAGTGACCCGCAGCCAGCGCCCGCTGTTCGGAAAGGTCCGCGTTGTGCGGCTCAGTTCCGGTCGAGTCTGTATAGCCCTCGATCCGCATGTGGGCACTGGGATTCTGCTTCAGGTACTCCGCAGCACGCGTCAGTGTGGCCTGACCTTCCGGGGTCAACGTCGCCTTATCCGTTTCGAAATGAACGGTCCCGAGGTCGGGAGCCCCTGTTGCAGCGGCTGTGGCGGTGGTCGCCGGAGCTGAGTTGTCTACCGCTGCCTGTGGCTTGGGTCGCATAAGGAACCATGCCAACAATGCAAGCAGCAAGAGGAGCGGAATGAGCCATGCCCAGATCGGCAGGCCTTTGTTCTTATCTTCATAAACCTTCACGTGTTCCGTTGCCATATTCTTCTCCTGGATGTCTCGCAAAGCTAACTGTTACTTCGTGCGGAGCTTGGTCGTCTCGTTCACTTCGGTTGCGACAACGGGCTCGACTTCGACCTCTGTGTGGCGCACTGTGTCTCGGATCGTCTCCGTACGATCGCTCTCTTGTTTTCCGACGCGGACCTCTTCCACGACGCGAGCGGTCTTGCCGACCACTGCTTCCTCCGCAGTCTCTGTGACTTCGATCGCTCGATCCCCCTGACGCAGATCGGCATCTGTAACAGGACGGTCAACCGCATGACGTTCAACAACGACATGCTCTTCGTGCAGGCTCACCGACTCGGAGACCGGCTCCTCGACGATGCGCCGGAACACGCGTACGCCGCCCCGTTCCACCTCTCGCTTCCCGACAACAAGTTCCTCCTTCGCCACGGGGATCACAGTCGAGTCTGCGAGAGATGCAGGGACGGGGGCTGCCACGGCGGGTGCGACTAACCCGCCCTGTTGAACATCAGTTTCGTCGATCTTGCTCGTGGAGTGCTTATGGAAGATCTTCTCAATCTCATCGGCACGTTCGCCGGCACCTTGCAAGACGAGTACCGTTCCTCCCTGGTCCAAACCATCCTGTAGATGTTTGCGGTCGCGATCCGGAACGCCTACTTCGCTCAGACTGTCAGCGCCGCCGTAACCGTAGGCTGAACCAAAGCCGCCGCGTGCGTCGCTATAGGTAGACCCGTTTCCACCGCCGATGATGGTCAGCGCCGCACTCGAGAATCCGGATCCCTCAAGATCACGAATCGCGGCGGCTGCATGGTCCCGATGATGGAAAAGTGCAATATAGGTTGTGAGTTCTTGCTGTTTAGCCATAGTTCTTCTCCTGCGATCCGCTCATAGGAATCGCTGTATTTTTAGCTTCGGTAGATTCAAAGGCCCGAGAGTTGACTGAGAGATCTGAACAAGTCTCTTCTTACACCGAATCGGGTTGCAGATTCCGCGCTGTGGAGCCGCGTGGCAATCTCTCGGAGAAGCGATGAATGTTGTGGCTGTTTCAACTGCGCCCGCTGCAAACCGCAACCCCTGCCCCGGACAGCCACGTCACTTCGATGACGGGCCGTCATCTCCCCTGAGTTCCGATTGATTCTTCGGAACCGAAGGGTGATCTTCGCGCCAACACAGTTCTGCTTCTGCCGCTCAAGCGGAACTCGCCGTTTTCGGAACGAACGACGATCCGCAGAGGCGCGGGGAAACTTAAGCTGCATCTAGAATCACTTTTGAAAATTGGGCTGAGTCAGCGTGCGGTCATGCAGTAGGGGCATTCGGATCGACACCTGCAACCCCACAACCTGCGGCAGACAATCCTCAGAGCACAATCGGCCCCGAGAAGGTTTCCTCGCCTTTACATTTCTTTCGAGAATCGCATGGTCCCTGGGTTCAAGGAGAGACCACAGCATCTTCCTGCGAGCGTGGCGCGCCTCCTCCAGGACTGCGTGCAAGCGCCGCGGAAAGCCGCTTAGGAAGTCTTTGTCTGGGACCTCTACTCCGGTTCGCCGCGCTGTCCGCATCAGAAGCAGAAGGAGATTGACAAAACATGAGCTTGAATCTGATTCTGATAGACGAATTACGCGACCTGTACAGTGCCGAGAACCAGCTCGTGAAAGCGCTTCCGAAGGTTGTCAAAGGCATCAGCGACCCGGAGATGAAGCAGACCGTAAAGGCTCATCTGGAAGAGACGAAAAACCAGGTTCTGCGGTTGCGAGAGGTGTTTGGGCACATTGGCAAGAAGCCGACGGGTAAGCACTGCAGCGGCATGGAAGGCTGCATTAAAGAAGTGACCGAGGCGCTTGAAGAGGATTACGAGGGCGCGCTGAAGGATTCTGCGATTGTGGGAGCTTCTCTGCGTGTGGAGCACTACGAGATTGCAGGCTACACAGCGGCCATCGCGATGGCCAAGGCGCTGGGCGAGAAGGATATTGTTGCGTTGCTGACCGAGACGCTGAACGAAGAAACTCAAGCAGCAAAGAATGTGGTCGCGGGTGCGAAGTCGGTGCTGAAGCAGGCTTTGACACAAGAGGAGGACGAGACGGACGAGGAGCACGAGCAAGAAGAAGAGCAGGATCCGGAGCAACAGGAGTCGAAGCAGAAGAGCGAAGAGGACGAGAAGGAAGCTGAGCCGGAGATGTCTGGCCGCCGCACGGCGAAGAAGGGTACAAAGAAGAAGTAAGCAGTTCGCTTGGTCTTCCGCATGGTCGCTCCATCGTTTCGTTACCTGCTTCCTTCCACATCGTCGAGGTTTTCTCGGATAGTCTGTGCAACAGACTCTATGGAGGTTTGTTGACTCAGTTCGCGAACCTCAGAGGTATTGGCTGCTTTTTCGGCACCCACCTGAGCTGCAATCTGGCGATCGACTTTGAGGACAGCCGTGATCTCCTTCTCCGTAAGCAGAAGGATTTGCAGCATGAGATGATCCCGTTCGTCGGCCCGACGTCCCATGCGAGCCTGGCGCATCAGGATGAAACTGGCGAGGATAATGCCTTCCATCGCTACGACTGTGCCAAGCAGAGAAAATGGATATGGGTCGAACTGCCGGGTTGAGCCGGAGAATCGATTCCACATAATCCAGAGCACGAAGAAGCAGAGATGCAGACTGACAAAGGTGAAGCTGCCAAACCACGCGGCGATTCTGTCTCCAAGGCGCTCCCCCGGGGTGCGTTTCGCCAGGAACTCCTGCTCGTGCTTCGCAATAAGGTCTACATGCGCTTCTATATGGCTTTGGGACATGAGACTATCCGATGGTCTGCCGAGGTTTGAGGTCGCGGAAGTTGGCCACGTTCAGACACAGAACCGATCGACTC
>CAXTGN010000226.1:625-7756 GCA_964243455.1 uncultured Acidobacteriaceae bacterium | reverse complement strand
ACCGGTACCCCAGTCCTTGTAGTAGATCTGCGTACCGTCCTTTACCGTGAACCAGTTCATAGCGTTCTCCGTCATATCGATTTGTTGAAGCCGGCGGTGTGGGCCACCAGAGGCGCGCGGTTCCCTGGGGAGCGCTGCCCGAGAAGCCGTGGCGGCGCCACCAACGGTCGCGGTCCTCTTCGTGCGGCCTAACGAGGTTCCGCCGGTCCGAGTCTCTTCCAAAGAGGTCCTTCTCGCAATGTAGGCTGAAATCGACAGCAAGCCGACACTCATGCGGGTTCTAGACCGGAGCAGCCCTTTCGTGTGGTTCGCTTGCATCCTGTAGATGTTCTTCACCTTCAGGGTCTGCAGGAGTCGCGCCCCGAACCCGTAACTCACGGCGAAAAGCTGGGAGTCATCGGCATACGGGCACCACTCTTATCCGGCGCTCGTGGCCAGGCAAGCTGAAGCCAACTCGACCTGGCTCTTCCGGCCTAGTTCATCCACTTCCGGTTCTTGGGGTCTCTTCTCTCCCCATCCGGATCCATGTAACGCCCGCTCTCATCAAAGCGGACATCGCGCCCCTGCTTCTGCATGTAGACGGTAAACTTCTTTGCGGCGCGTCGTCGTCTTGTGCGATACCACGCATTGCGCAGACCAAACAGTCCCTCGGTTGCTGCGAACCGGATACCGCGTCTTGGCGCAAGTCGCACAAACAGCCAGCCTGCCAGCCCGTTGGTGATTACCAACAGGGCATCAAAGCGCTGGTGTGCGGACAACGCTACCGCAAGATACACCAGCAGGTACAACATCGCGATGTACTTGGCCTTCACGCGAAGAATGAAGTTAAAGTTCAGCTCCTGGTCCGGATGCAGCCGCGCAAAGACCAGCAACAGCGCCATGGAGAACGGCCACAACCCAAATCCGGGCTGTCCGGGGCTCAAACCTTCGATTCTCTGGCCTGCGGTGAACGTCACCAGCGTCGCTAATAATGACCCCCCAAGTGTGCACACAGCGAAGAACTCAGCCATCCATTGCGGTCCAAGCTCGTCCTCCAGCGAGGACCCAAAAAACCAGATCGAAAGCGCCGCGAACAGAACGCTGAAAATGCCTACCGAGATGAAGGGGTAGGTAGCGAACTGCCATACAAGCCGATGCGCCGCCTGAGCCGGCACCAGCATAAAAAGGCCCGCCAGCGTGCCTGCGAGCTCACGCGAAAAAAGACCGATTACGAGCAGCGCGAAATAGATGCCAACAGCCGCGAGCAGAATCTGCCGCGTGACGCCTCGAAACGGGGGAAGTGCAACCATCACCGGACCATTGGATCGAAACGCCACGTCTTCTCCTATCGTGCTGGTAGCGGAGGAACCGGCAGGGAGCGGTACCCGTTCGGCGCCACCGCACGTACCCCGAATAGCACGTTGTCTTTGCTCACGTTCAGCTTCAGATGCGTCTCCGCCCCGGCAGTCTGCGCATGGTTCCAGGCCACCTCGTCCGTATTCCGCCATATCACCTCATACGTGGTACCCGCCGGCGCAAACGCGCTCGGCTTCCAGGTCAGCTCGGAGTTGTTGTCCAGAGCCGTCGTCAGCACGCGAACGTCTTGCGGTTCACTGGGCGCATCAGCCAGCGACGCCAGCACCGCCGCGTTAAGACGAGCCACATTGGCCACGTAATCCACGTCGACAAACTTTAGATAATCGCCGTACTCCACGCCGTTCTCAGTACGCAGCGTCTGGTGCTGATGATCGAAGTTCTCCCGCCACTCCGTAAAGCGCACCGCCGTAAAACCCTCGGCGTTGAAACTCGTGTGGTCGCCTCCGCGCAGGTAGCGGTCCCGCCGTAAAACCAGGACTGGGTGGAAGCCGGGCACCTGCCGCACCGCATTGCTGCGTGCTCCGTTCGGCGCCGAGGGCAGTCTTTGCAACCCAGGCCCGAAGTACGCCGGCGCAATCTCCGCCACCGTACGCGCCAACTCCCGCGAGGGCGAATCGTTCTCCGCGCCGAGCCCCAGCGTTTGCTTTACCTGGTCCGGCGTTGCCACGCTTGGCACGCTCTCGGAGAAGACCCGCACGGCGCTTTTGTCTTCCATGGTCTCGCCAGGGGTCGTGTCCCCACCCACAATGTCGTTGTTCAGAACGGCTTCCAGCGGCCAGCCTTCGCTCTTGGCCAGCGTGGCCAGGTGCCGCGAGCCGTTCAGCCCCTGCTCCTCGCCGGCGACTGCCACAAAGACGATGGTGCCGCTCAGCTTCAGTTGACTCAAGGCCCTTGCTGCTTCTATCGACACCGCCACGCCGCTCGCATCGTCATTGGCGCCGGGAGCCGTGATCTTGGGGTTCAGAACATCGGTCGCCCGCGAATCATAGTGGCCGGTCACCAGCACCCACGGCGCCGCCTTGTCAGAGCTCGATCCATGCAGAATCGCGTAGACATTTACCAGCCGCGTCGGCTGTTTGATCCGCGACCGCGGCTCTGCGCTGCCCGGCTCTGTGTAGTCGTCGCGCTTAACTTCCAGGCAGCCGCCACACCCTGCCGAGATCCGCTTGAACTCGCTCTCAATCCAGTCCGCGGCGGGCAAAATTCCCTGTCCCGCTGGCAGGTCCGTACTCATGCTGGAAAGCGTGTTCCGCGTCCCAAAGGACACCAGCTTGGCTATGTCCGCGCGGACGTCTTCTGTTCGGATGGACGCGATCGCCCGTGCTATCCGCGGGTCCGGCGGTGGCGTCGGCAGGGGGTTGGCCTCAGCCCCGCTTCCGGCCAGCAGGGCGGGTGAGCCCAAGGCACCGGCGGCAATAGCCAGAAACATTCCCCGTTTCAACCGGCGTCCTACCATTCGCACACTCTCTTTCGCTCCGCAAGAAACCGCTTCCGGCCTCCGTGCGTCTCATGTTGACTGCGAGGGAGCCTCCCGCTAGAACTAGGGGAAGCTGGACTCGCTAAGACCCTGACTACCATCGTACTAGCCTGTTCGCTGGGCCCTAGCTATAAGGAGAGTTTCATGCCGGTCGTTTGCCCCGAATGCGATCACCCCCTCGATCTTGACCCCGATGAAGTTGAAGAGGGCGATACCGTTCAGTGTGCTGAATGCGGTACGGATTTTGAGGTCACCTCGGCCGATCCAATTGAAATAGCGCCGGTGGAAGAAGAGGGCTACGACGACGAAGACGAAAGCGATCGTCGCGGCCACGATGAGGACGAGGACGAATAAGGTGTTCTTGCACGCCCTCGCCTCCCCACGTTCCCGCCCGCGACGCCTGCGTTCTCTCGGCATTACGGTGGCACTTACGCTTGGATCCGTGCTGTCCGTCACGCTGCACGCCCAGGCGAAGCCAGCTGTGCGCCATACCATCGAAGGCAACGTGATGAACGGCGCCAAAACCCCCGTGATCGGCGCGGTGGTTTACCTTGAGAACCCCAAGAGCCTCGACGTAAGCAGCTACCTGACAGACGACAAAGGCTACTTTCATTTCTCCCAGATCTCCCCGCAGACCGATTACGAGCTCTGGGCCGAACAAAACGGCGTGGAAACCAAGCACAAGTTCATCAGCCAGTTCAGCAGCCACGTGCATTTTCACTTCATCCTGAAACTTACTCCCGAAAAGAAGAAAAAGTTCCTCGGCATCTTGTAGCCGGCCCCCGCCCCGCCCGGCTTCGGGCCTTGCTCTCGCTTTCTCTGATTGCTATCCCCCATTCCGGGGGAAACTTCTTCCATGTCTCACCAGTCGGATTCATCCCTGAGCCACACGCATCCAGCATCCCCGCATCCCAACGGGCATGAGCAGTGCTCCAAAGTTCCCGCAATTCCAAGACATCACGGCCCAGACTCAGAACGCCTCGTTGGACCGCCGACACTTCCTCCACACCGCAGGCGGCCTGCTCGCTGCAGCCAGCCTTGCCCCTATGGCCGCCGCACAAAATCCGCAATCCCAGCCGAACGGACAGAACTACGTCTCGCTTTCCCCCATCCATGACGTGCAGACCGAAGGTCCTGAGAAAGAGCCCGGTCCGTTCGAACCTGCTGACGGGCGGGTTGGCTTCGCCATCGTTGGCCTCGGCCGCTTGAGCCTCGACGAGATCCTCCCCGCTTTCGGCTCCTCCAAGCTCTGCAAACCCGTCGCTCTGGTCTCCGGTGAGCCCGAGAAAGCCCGCAAGATCGCCGCCCAGTACGGCATTAAGCAGAGCTCCTGCTATACCTACGAAACCTACGATCAGGTTGCGCAAAACCCCGAAGTCAAGGTCATCTACATCGTGCTGCCCAACAGCATGCACCTCGAATACACCCTTCGCGGCGCCAAGGCCGGCAAACACATCCTGTGCGAAAAACCCATGGCTACGAGCGTGGCCGACTGCGAAAAGATGATCGCCGCCTGCAACGCCGCCAACGTCAAGCTGATGATCGCCTACCGCCAGCAGTACGAGCCCAACAATCGCGCCATCATCAAATTCGTCAAAGAAGGCAACCTCGGCACGCTGCGCAGCTACATCGCCACGAACACACAGAACGAAGGCGACCCCACCCAGTGGCGCCTCAACCGCAAGCTGGCCGGCGGGGGGTGCTTGCCTGACGTAGGCATCTACTGCCTTAACGCCGCACGATTTCTCACCGGCGAAGAGCCAAGCGAAGTATTCGGCTACACCGTTCAACCCACGGGTGACCCACGCTTCAAGGAAGTCGAAGCGACCTGTAACTTCACCCTGCGCTTTCCTTCAGGCTTCGTCGCTGCCTGTAGTACAGGCTACGCCGGCCACCACTCTTCGTTTCTTCGTCTCGAGGGCTCCGATGCCTGGGCCGAACTCGCCCCCGCCTTTGGTTATCACGGCCTGAAGCTGCGATCCTCAAAGTTCATCGACGGCCACGAAACTACGATGGAACCCACCATCCCCGACAAAGACCAGTTCGCCCTCGAGATGGATCACATGGCCGAGTGCGTCATGCAAAACAAGCAACCACACACCCCAGGCGAGGAAGGTCTCCAGGATCAGCGCCTGGTTGACGCCATCTACGAGTCCGCCCGTACGGGCCGCGCCGTCAAGGTCGCCCCACCCGGCAAGCCCACCCGAGGCCCAGACCCCACCGAAGCGTCCTAGGCGACGACACTGGCGCAGCGGAGTGGACATATCTGCAGTCTGGCTTGGCTATGCCCCGTCCTAAGCCACCCATCACCGCCGTAACGACCACTCCGCGAGTGCCCTCTCCAAAGATGCATCGGCGAACACGAACCCACCCTCCATCAACCGCCGTGGAACTGCCCTGATGCTGGCCAGAACCGTCTCATCGGCCATCTCGCCCAGCATCAGGCGCGCCATCCAGGCAGGCACAGGCACCACGGCCGGTTTCCCGACGGCCGCTGCAATCAGCCGCGTAAACTCCGCTCCACGTACCGGCTGCGGCGAGACCACATTGCAGGGCCCACGCAGCCCTTCCGATGACATCGCATGCGTGATTACCCGCACGACGTCATCCAGGGTGACCCAGCTTATGTACCGCCTGCCGCCCGCGATCGGCCCTGCCACGCGGCTCCGAAACAGGGGCAACATCTCCGCCAGCGCGCCTCCGGTCGGCGTAAGCACGGCACCGATACGCAGCGTCACGACGCGGGCCACGTCCTCCAGGCCATTCGCCGCAGCCTCCCATGCCGGGCACGCCTCGGCAAGGAATCCCTGTCCGGCCGGCCACGACTCGTCGACGACGGCCTCCCCGCAGTCCCCGTAATAGTTGATCCCCGAAGCCGAAACCAGCACTTTGGGCGGCTGCTCGGCAGCATGCAGTGCGGCCACCAATCGTCGCGTCCCCTCGATCCGGCTGTCACGAATGCTGCGTTTTTTCGCCTCCGTCCAGCGGCCATTCGCGAGGGGCTCCCCTGCCAGATGAACCACGGCATCGAACCCATTCACATCCCCGGGCGCAAGCTGGCCGCCCCATCGGACACCTTCGGCCGACCCGCCCTCGCGCACCAGCGGCACCACAACATCGCCCCTCGCTCGACAGGAGGCCACGACGGCGCTCCCAATCAAGCCCGTCGACCCACTCACAAGTATCCGCCGCGCGCCTGTCTCCGCCATTTGCATTGCCCATGCTCTCAGATCCGGACAGACCGCGGCTAAGACTTCGATCGACAGCACCGAATCCAGTGCACAGGGCGAACATGGGGCGAATACACTGATACCGAGAACGGCCATGCCCGACGCCCTCCAATTCGGTGAGCCTGCCGCAGACCGCTTCGGCTTTCTGCACATCGACCTGAACAGCTTCTTCGCCTCCGTCGAGCAGCAGCTCCATCCCGAGTACCGCGGCAAACCCACCGCCGTCGTCGGCACTATGGCCGACACCGGCACCATCATCGCCGCCAGCTACGAGTGCAAGGCCAAGGGTGTCAAAACCGGCACCAAGGTCGGCGAAGCCAAAGCCCTCATCCCCGACATCGTCTTCGTCAACGGCTCCCACACCACCTACGCGAAGTACTCGCACGACATTGCCGCCGCTGTAGAGCGCGTCTGCCCCGTCGCCCACACGCCCTCCATCGACGAGATGGTCTGCGAGCTCATCGGCCGCGAACAGGAGCCGCCCCGCTCCCGCCAGATCGCCCTTGCCATCAAGCAGGCCATCAAGACAGACGTAGGTGAAACCCTGCGTTGCTCGGTCGGTATGGCGCCCAACCGCTACCTCGCCAAGATCGCCAGCGACATGCAAAAGCCAGACGGCCTTATCGGGCTTTTGCCCAGCCAACTCCCCCGCGCTATCGCGCACCTCGAGCTGCGCGACCTGCCCGGCGTCGGTGCACGTACGGAAGAGCGCCTTAAGGCCAAGGGCATCCACACCATGCCCGACCTCCTTGCGCTTGACCGCACCGGCATGCACAAGCTCTGGGATTCCGTCTGGGGCGACCGCCTCTACCATTGGCTGCGCGGCCACGCCACCGGCGACGACGGCGCACCCGTCCCCAGCGAGACGCAGAAATCCCTCGGCCACTCCCACGTCCTCGGCCCAGACCACCGCAGCCAGGACGGTGCCTGGGCCGTCGCCCACAAACTCCTGCACAAAGCCACCATGCGCCTCCGCATGGAGCACTTCTACGCCGCCAACCTGGCTGTCACCATCAAGTACTCCCTCACGCGGGAGCAAGCCCAGGCTGCGCGGGCTGCAGCGGGAAA
>CAXTGN010000226.1:0-615 GCA_964243455.1 uncultured Acidobacteriaceae bacterium | reverse complement strand
CGGCATCACCCAGACCGCCTGGGGAATGGAAGCCCGTTTCCGTCCCGCACAGGACACCCTCACGCTCCTCGAGGCCCTGCGCGGCATCTGGGCGCAACGCCCGAACGGCCCCGAACACGGGAAGCCCTTCTTCGTCGGCGTCACCCTGCGCAACCTGCTACCCGACACCGAACTCCCCGCTACCCTCTTCGATGAGCCCGGCCATCGCAACGAACTCAGCGCCACCATGGACAAACTCAACCTCAAGTTCGGTCACACCACGGTCCACTTCGCCGGCATGCTCCCCGCCCGCGACACTGCCCCCACCCGCATCGCCTTCACCCAGATCCCCGTCCAGTACGGCGTGGAATACATGTAGCGGTCAGGCATCGTCAACCCTGACAAGGCCTATCCGCTCTCACCACTGCACGCCCGGATACAAGCTGGGGATGCGATACCCGCGGTAGGCGTTAAACGCCGAGTGCATGTGCCACACGGTTTGCGGAGTGGTGGCCGGGGTCACCTCATACAGGTCGGCTGTCGTCGTGTTGGTACCCGCCAGGTCGTACTCGATATCTCCGTTGGCCAGCAGCTCTGTATTGCCGCCGAAAAAGCTGTACAGACTCAAAGGCAATA
>CAXTGN010000225.1:0-7760 GCA_964243455.1 uncultured Acidobacteriaceae bacterium | reverse complement strand
TGGAGCAGTGAGGGTCTGACCGCTGAAGCGCATGTCCTGTGTGAGATCGGCGAGTTCGCCGAGAGTCAGGCCGCGCTGGAAGACAGCCATGAGGAAGCTGGCGGTCTGGGCATCCGTGATGTCCCGCTGAACGACAGCGTGGATCAGGGTTTGAATCTCTGCCGTGGAGAGCTCCCCGCCATCGCGCTTGTTGATGAGGATGTCGAGGGGATGAGTGGCGTCAGGCATGGCCTTCCGTGAGATGGGCGAGGCGGAAAGCGTGGGGCAGCAGAGCGCCGACATGCAGGCCGCGCCGGATCACAAACACGCGAGGATGAGGGTGGTGTCGTCGCCGAACTCGGCGAGGGTCTGGCGGCAGGCGCCGCAGGGCATGGAGGCAGCGTTGTTGAGGTTGGCGATGGCGACAGCGTAGAGGCGGATAGTGGGGCCGTGTTCGGCGACGGCACGGGCGACCGCAGCCTGCTCCGCGCAGCATGTCAGCCGGTAGGAGGCGTTTTCTACGTTGGCGCCGGTGATGATCTCGCCGGAGGCGAGCATCAGGGCGGCGCCGATCTTGAAGTGGGAGTAAGGGGAATAGGCGTGATGCGCGGCATTGGCGGCGAGATGGCGGAGACCGGACTTTTGCGAATCCGACAGTGTGGGAAGGGCGATGTCTGCCATGGTCAGGGGTTCAGCGTAGCGGTTGCGCGGGGGTCGTGCAAGTGACCGAGCGCACCCTTCTCCCACATCGGACCACGTTTGGGGGATGTTCAGCCCCGCTACGGGGGTCCCAAGCTGTGATTGCGCGATGAGGTCGATCGAAGGACTTCACGATGCGGTGTGGTGCAGATGCTTGCTGGCAGAACTGGCGGTTCGATTCGGGTGAAGGCGCGCGCTGTAAGTGGCTTCTCTGTGTGGCTGGGCCTTGCGCTGTCAGGCGGACTTCCGCTGGCGGCCAGGGCTCAGGCAGATCTCGCCCGCGGCGAAGGTGACACGATCGTTGCGCACCTTGCGGCAAAGGTCAGCACTGCGCCTATGGTTTCCGGCTGTATTCGGGGGATCGTTGCCGATGCGAGTGAGGCGGCGGTCCCGGATGCGCGTGTGATCTTGGTGGCTGAAGGATCGCATGCCAAGCAGGATGTGCGCGCGGCTGAAGATGGCAGCTTTGTCCTGGTCAACGTGGCGCCGGGCACGTATGCCGTTACCGTGGAGCGGGAAGGCTTCCAGCCGTGGCATGGCGCGGCGAGGATTGGCAGCGGCGAGCAGATGACGCTGCCGGAGATTGCTCTGACAGTTTCGTCGGTGAGTTCTTCGGTCGAGGTGCGGGCGTCGACGCGAGAGATCGCTGAGGCGCAGATGGGGTTGGAAGAGAAGCAGCGTGTGCTGGGCGTGTTCCCGAACTTTTACGCTTCGTATGCGCCTGATGCGGAGCCGCTGAGCGCGGGGCAGAAGTTTCGGCTGGCGTGGCGCTTTGTGAACGATCCGGTGGCGCTGGCGATTGCGGGCGTGACGGCGGGTTCAGAGCAGCGAGCGGATACGTTTCATGCTTACGGCGGCGGAGCGGTGGGGTATAGCAAGCGCTATGGCGCGGCGTATGCCGATGGGTTTACGAGCACGTTTCTGGGCGAAGCGTTGCTGCCGGCTGTGTTCCATCAGGACCCACGGTACTTCGTGAAGGGGACGGGGTCGGTGGGATCGCGGGCGCTGTATGCGATGGCCAGCATGGTGATCTGCAAGGGCGACAACCGGCGCTGGCAGCCGAACTACTCGAATGTGCTGGGGAATTTTGCTTCGGCGAGCTTGTCCAATGTGTACTATCCGGCGTCGAGTCGCGGCGGTGAGCTGATTGTTGGCAACGCGATGATGGCGACGGCGATGGGTGCGGTGGGCGGTTTGTTTCAGGAGTTTGTGTTGCACCGCATGACGCCGCATGTGCCTGATTATGAGGGTTTGCGGTAGGGAATCGGTTGACTCGTGCACAGCAAGCTTTCATTGAGCGAGTAGCACCGGCCTTTCCCGCAATCACAGCACAGACAAGGACCGGCACTGGATCTCAGCAGGCGGCGGGGCTAGTCTCGAGGCTCTACGCGTCTGAGCAGACGGTGTGAGCGACTACTAGACTGTTCCGATGCGAATCTTTGGGAAAGAACGAAGCTCCCGATGGGTTGTGCTGGGGTCCGTTCTGTTGGTTCTTGCCTCCGTGGCTATATCGCCTTTGATGCGGATGGCTTTCTTTCTGTCAAACAATTTGGCTGGTGTGGTTCTTGGACCGCCTGCGATCTGGAATCGGCCGCGCCAGATGCCCTCTGTCGAGGATCTAGCTGGTAATTACATCGAGACCTCAAGAAATCTTGATCGAAGCTTTAGTGAACGCAATGCGAGTCTTGAACTGCATAGAGACGGGACGATGCGGGTCAGCGATCTGCCTTACGAACAGATGAACCAACAGCTCTGCCAGGTTTCGGGTTTGGGGTCATGGAGCAAGTCGTTCGACGGGGATCATTTGGATTTGCGCCTGACCTCGACCTTCGGGGAGGGTCAATGTCCGGAGGGGGACTACTCCGGGTTCGCTATTGCTGGACACATAAAGCCATATTCGTTGTATTGGATCGTGAGTGATTCGAACTCCGGCACCGGCGTTTGGCTGGCATCCAATCGCTAGAGTACGGCGGAGAGCGCGTGGCGAAGGGTTCGGCGGTAAAGGGCGGCAAAAGGGTGGGCGAGACGGATCCTGCCACTGGAGACGGTCTCGCTGCGGCTGGCGAACAGCAGGTTCCCCGTTCGGGGAATGACAGAAAGAGAAAAGGTGAAGACGTTCAGAGCCAAGCGGCGAAAAACAAGATCCTTGAAGGCAGCACCGACGCGGCGAAGGCTCATGTGCTGGAGCTGTTTCACCCCGTAACGGCCGAGTGGTTTCGGGCGGTGTTTGAGGATGTGACGGCGCCGCAGCGGGAGGGGTGGCCGGCGATTGCCACGGGCGAGTCGACGCTGATCCTGGCGCCTACAGGTACGGGCAAGACGCTGACGGCCTTTCTTTGGTGCCTGGACAAGCTGATGCTGCAGCGGCCGGCGGAGTATGGCGAGAACCCAGGCTGTCGCGTGGTGTACATCAGCCCGTTGAAGGCGCTGGCGGTGGACGTGGAGCGCAACCTGCGCTCGCCGTTGCAGGGCATCGCGAACATGGCGCAGCGGGCGGGTGTGCCGGTGCATATACCGGAGATCAGCGTGCGTACGGGGGACACGCCGCAGAAGGAACGGGCGCGGTTCAAGCGGCATCCGGGCGAGATCCTGATTACGACGCCGGAGTCGCTGTACCTGATGCTGACCAGCGATGTGAGCGAGGCGCTGCGGTCGGTGGAGACGGTCATCATCGACGAGATTCACGCGCTGGTGCCGACCAAGCGCGGGGCGCATATGGCGTTGTCGCTGGAACGGCTGCAAGCGCTGTGTGGGCGGCCTTTGCAGCGGATTGGGTTGAGTGCGACACAGCGACCTTTGGAGGAGGTGGCGCGGTTTCTGGGTGGGGCTGAGGGTGGGGCACCTGATGAAAAGCAGGTTCCCCGTGCAGGAAATGACAACAAGAAAAGCAAGGGCAAAGGCAAAGACCCGGTTGTTCTGACGGCGGGCGTACAAGAGGCGATCGAGGATTTCACCTCGGCGGAGGAAGCCGAAGACACGACGGTGATGCCGAGCGAGTTGGGTGGGGCTTCGGGGCCGCGGTATCGGCCGGTGACGATTGTGAATGCGGGGGCGCGGAAGCGGCTGGAGATCCGCGTGGAGGTGCCGGTTGAGGACATGGCCAAGCTGGGCGAGATCGAGGATCTGCCGAGTGGGGCGGCGTCGCAGGGACCGAAGCGGACGAGCATATGGCAGAGCATCCATCCGCGGCTGTTGGAGATTGTGCGTGAGCGGACGTCGACGCTGATCTTTGTGAATGCGCGGCGTGTGGCGGAGCGACTGGCAGGGGCGCTGAATGAGCTGGCGGGTGAGCAGCTGGCGCGGGCGCACCATGGATCGCTGGCCTCGGCGCAGCGGAGTGAGATCGAAGAGCTGTTGAAGGCCGGGCGGTTGAAGGCACTGGTGTGCACGTCGTCTTTGGAGCTGGGCATTGATATGGGCGCTGTAGACCTGGTGATCCAGATTGAAGCGCCGCCTAGCGTTGCCAGTGGGCTGCAGCGCATTGGGCGTGCGGGACACCAGGTGGGCGCGCCGTCCACGGGCATCATCTTTCCGAAGTATCGGGCGGACCTGGTGGCGTGCGCGGCTGTGACGCAGGCCATGCATGAGGGCCACGTGGAGCACACACGGTTTCTGCGCAATCCACTGGATGTGCTGGCGCAGCAGATGGTGGCGATCGTGGCGCAGCCGCCTTTGCCTCTCGAAGAGGTGGAGCGCCGGCACGAGCAGAAGAAAAGGACGGTCAAGGCGCGGAACCGGCACGGCGTGGCGACAGGCTATGAGGCGGAGGTGGAAGAGGAGTCGCCGGGCATCAGCTATGACGCGCTCAAGGCCGTGGTGCGGAGTGCGGCACCGTATGCGGGGCTGAGCGACGCGGTGTTCGATGGTGTGCTGGACATGCTGGCGGGACGGTATCCTTCCGATGAGTTTGCCGAGCTGCGGCCGCGGGTGACGTGGGACCGGCAGCGGAACTGGATCACGCCACGCGGTGGAGCGAAGCGTCTGGCAATTCTGAACGGTGGGACGATTCCGGATCGCGGGACGTACGGCGTGTTTCTGTCGGGCTCGGCGAACAAGCCCTTGCGTGTGGGCGAGCTGGACGAGGAGATGGTGTTTGAAGCGCGCACGGGGGACACGTTCATCCTGGGCGCGTCCACGTGGCGGATTGATGAGATCACGCAGGACAAGGTCCTAGTGTCGCCGGCGCCGGGTGAGCCGGGCAAGATGCCGTTCTGGCACGGCGACCGGGCGGGGCGGCCCATCGAGTTTGGCAAGCGCATAGGCCAGCTGGTGCGGGAGCTGCGCGACCTGCCACGCAGTGCGGCCATCGCAAAGCTGACGCGCGAGCATGATCTGGATGAAAAAGCGGCGGAGAATGTGATCCGCTACCTGACCGACCAGGCGATGGCGACCGATCAGGTGCCAGATGATCGCACGATTGTGATTGAGCGTGTGCGCGATGAGCTGGGCGACTGGCGCGTGTGTTGCATGACACCGTTTGGCAGCCGCGTGCATACGCCCTGGGCGATGGCTGTGACCGCGAAGATCAAGGCTGCGGGAATGGATGTAGAGACGATGTGGGGCGAAGACGGCTTTGTGCTGCGCTTCCCGGACACCGACACGCCGCCTGATGCGGACCTGTTGCTGATGGAGCCCGCCGAGGCAGCGGAACTGGTCCAGGCCCAGCTTGGGTCGACTGCGTTGTTTGCCGCTAAATTCCGTGAGGCTGCCGCGCGGGCACTGCTGCTGCCGAGACGGCGTGCGGATGGGCGCACGCCGTTGTGGCAGCAGCGTAAGCGGGCGTACGACCTGCTCAGTGTGGCGTCGCGCTATGCGAGCTTTCCAATGCTGTTGGAAGCCTATCGCGAGTGCCTGCGTGATGTGTTCGATATGCCGGCGCTGGCGGGGACACTACGGGCGATTGGCAATCGCGAAATACGAACGCATGTGGTGGATTCGCGAACGCCGTCGCCGTTTGCGGGAGCGCTGCTGTTCAGCTACGTGGCCAACTACATCTATGACGGCGATGCGCCTTTGGCCGAGCGGCGGGCGCAGGCGTTGAGCATTGACCAGGACCAGTTGCGGGAGCTGTTGGGCGATGCCGATCTGCGTGAGCTGCTGGACATCAACGCGATCGAGGAGACCGCGGAGCAGCTGCAGTCGACGGCGGATGCGTACAGGGTGCGCTCGCTGGATGGCGTTCATGACCTGTTGCTGCGGTTAGGCGATCTGAACCGGGCGGAGATCGGCAAGCGGACGACGGGGCTGGATGTGGACGCGACGGTGGAGCGGCTGTTGCGGGCGCGGCGCGTGCTGGAGTTAAAGGTCGGCGGAGAGAAGCGAGTGATCGCCGTGGAGGATGCGGCGCGGGTGCGCGATGCGCTGGGTGTGCCGCTGCCGCCGGGGTTGCCGGGAGCGTTTCTGGAGCCAGTGCCGGATGCGCTGGTGGACATTGCGCGACGATATGCACGGACGCACGGGCCGTTCACGACGCCGGAGTTGTCGAGGCGTTATGGGCTGCCGAAGGAGAGCGTAGAGGCCGTGCTGCAGCGGCTGGTGGGTACGGGGCGCGTCATTGAGGGAGCGTTCCTGCCGGGTGGCGAGAACCGCGAGTGGATCGACGCGGAGGTCCTGCGGACGATCCGGCGCAAGAGCCTGGCGCGGTTGCGGAAGGAAGTCGAACCGGTCGAGCAGGCTACGTTGGCACGGCTGTTCACGCGGTGGCAGGGCGTGATCTCACCGCGGCGTGGGCTGGATGCGCTGCTGGATGTTGTGGAGAATTTGCAGGGCGCGCCGTTGCCGGCCTCGTTATTGGAAACCGAGATCCTGCCGTCGCGGTTGGCGGGGTATCGGCCGGCGGATCTCGATACGTTGATCGCCGCGGGAGAGGTGGTGTGGGTGGGGCGGGAGCCGTTGGGCGAGCGCGATGGACGGATCGCGTTGTACCTGGCGGAGAAGGTGCGGCTGTTGTGGCCGCCGAACCGAATTTATCGTGAGCCGGGCAAACGAGAGGCGGCTGCAGGGCAGGGTGAAGAGCCGCTGAGTGAGCGCGAGCTGGCGATTGTGGCGGCGTTGCGGCGAGGTGGCGCGTCCTTTTTTCAGCCACTGCACGATGGGCTGGGTGGCGGCTATCCTGGCGAGACGATTGAGGCGCTGTGGTCGCTGGTGTGGCGGGGGCTCGTGACCAACGACGCGCTGAACTGTCTGCGCGCTTATACGGAGAAGACCGGGGCCTCGTCAGGCCGAAGCAACGCCAAGCCCGTGCGGCGGTTGCACAACCAGGGGCAGGGTTTCCGGAGCCGGAGGACGACGCCGCCCACAGCGCAGGGTCGATGGAGTTTAAATGAAGCCGCGTTTGATCCAGAGCGCGCAAACCCGGTGCATGTGACCGAGTGGAGCCATGCGATCGCACAGCAGCTACTGACACGGTATGGCGTGGTCTTTCGCGAGACGGCGCATGCAGAGGATTTGCCCGGTGGCTTTTCGGCGATCTATGACGTCCTGAAGGCGCTGGAGGAGAGCGGCAAGGTGAGGCGGGGGTATTTTGCCGCGGATCTTGGTGCAACGCAATTTGCCCAGCCAGCCGCGGTGGATCTGCTGCGGAGTCTGCGGCCGGGTGAGCACAACGGCTCGGCAGAAGAAGGGCGTGAGGTAGTGATGTTGGCCGCAACGGATCCGGCCAACCCGTATGGTGCGTTGCTGCGGTGGCCGAGCGCGCCGGAGGAGGGGTCGTCGCTGACGCGTTCGGTTGGGGCTCGCGTGGTGCTGATCGACGGAGCCTTGAGTGCCTATCTGCGGCGTGGCAATCCGAATGTGCAGGTGCTGCTGCCTGAGGAAGAGCCAGCGCGTGGCAATGTCATGCGAGCGCTGGCGGAGTTCTTTGTAATCGCAGTGCAACGGGCCGAAAACGAGGGCTCGGACAGGGCGCGGGGAGGCATGTTGATTACAAGTCTCAACGGGGTACCTGTCGCGGAGCACCCCATGGCCCGCACGCTGCTGGATGCGGGTTTCCAGGCCGCGCCTATGGGCTTCAATGTGCGACGGGGCCTGCCGGGTCTGCCCAGGCGGCAGGATCAACAGCAACTTAACAGCTAGCCCCTTTT
>CAXTGN010000224.1:0-7769 GCA_964243455.1 uncultured Acidobacteriaceae bacterium | reverse complement strand
GACCATTCAGGGAAGGCCACGGCGCCTGTATCGAGGGAGGTCCAGCGACCGGTTGAGAGATCCAGAAGCTTCAGGCTCTTGGCATCAAGAGTCATGGCTGCAATGGCGTGCCCGTCCGGCGACCAGCGGGGAGCCAGTAGACCGTCGGAGCCGGGAACAACGGTCGTCTTTGCCGTGGCAAGGTCGAACATGCGCAGTTCGGCCCTTGCGCTCGCCCCGACGTTAGGGGCCGTGGAGAAAACCACCTTTTGCCCGTCGGGCGACCAGCTAGGGTCGCTTTCGGTGGCACTGTCGCTCTCAACGAATCGATGCGGTCTCCCATTGCCGTCCGAAGCAACCACGAAGAGCGTACTGGCTTTGTCTGCTGTGCGGTCCACAAAGACTAGCTGCGAGCCGTCGGGCGACCAGCAGATGGACTTAGGGTAGATCGGAGGCTCCGTTAGTTGGGTGGGATTGCTGCCATCCACGTTGGCTCGCCAGAGAATGCCGTCAGGGTAGGAGACGTAGGCCACTGCGTTGGCAGCCCTGGAGAACCTCACGAACTCTGCGGAGATGCCCGCTAAAAACGTCTCAGGCTGAGTCGATGTCGGGTCGAAGCGAACGAGTTCACCGCGCCTGGTGCGGCCCGAGGCAAAAATCTTCTTCCCGTCTCGGCTGAAGATAGGACGATCCCAGACCGTGGGGCCGTGGGTCAGTTCCACTGGTTCCGGGGTTTTCTTCCAGAAAGGGCTAGAGCCGTCGTGAAGCATCCAGATCTGGCCGTCGGCAACGAAAAAGTATGTTCCAGAGGGTGACCACTCTCCGCTCCATTGGGTCGGCGATTTACCCCACCCTGGCAAGAGTTGATGGAGATCGCTGCCGCCGGCTGAGACCTGCCACAACAGGCCGTCTCTCGAGAACCGAATCGTATGCCCATCCGGCGACCAAGCGATAGAGCTAACATTGCCACCGACTGACGCGATACGGTGTGCGTCCGAGCCGTTGTACCGGATCAGAAACAGATCTCCATTCGCCGAGGCGTAAACGATCTCGTCTCCGTCCGGAGACCATGCGGCAGAGACGGCATTTCCAAGCCGGTGGAGAGAGCCACTAATCAGTTGTAAACACCATAATGAAGCTGCTGGCCCTTGGCCACTCGCCTGGGAGATGATCAGCAGGGTCGACCCATCCGGCGAAACAGCCCCGCTCCAAGGATCCTGAAGCGCAACGTGGATGGATGCTTCTTCCTTGCCGGAAAGCGAAACTTGCGCAATGGCGCTCTTTTCCAGCCGGGTGAAATAGATTCTGCTTCCGTCGGTTCCGCCTATCGATTTGGCGTGTCCGTCATGTGTGATTTGCGTGAAGGTAGAAACCGTTATACGGCCCGGATTCCTGGGTCTGAGCAGAAAAACTACAGCCAGAAGTCCTACGAGCAGTGTGCTTACGGTCCAGAGGAACCTGTATGTCCTGAAAGGGCCGGCGGTGGGATCAAGTGGGTGTTTGCTTCCGAACCGCTCTCCGAAGCTGCTTTCGGCCTGGCTCGTTTCGTGCTGATGACCCGCAAGCTGAGCGACGACGCCGCCAGTTGCTACCTCCTCTTGATCGGGCATCGGTTCAGTAGCGTGAACGCCATTGCCCACCTCCGAAGCTTGCCAAATCACCTGCTGCTGGTCAGGACGCGGCTCGAAGTGGACTGGAACGGCGAATCGGTACCCACGGCCCGAGACGGTCTCGATAATTTTTGTTTCCGATGCATGTCTGGCGAGTGCTTTTCGGAGCAGGAAGATTTGTTGCGTAAGATTGCTTTCTTCGACGAACTGCTCCGGCCAAAGGACACGCAGCAACTCGTCTTTGCTCACCACCCTATCCGCATGCTCTATGAGATAGAGCAGCAGATCGAAGGTCTTTCGATAAAGCGGCAGGACTTCCTCGCCGTAACGTAGATGCCATTGCGCACGGTCGACTTCATAGCCTTCGAATTTCAACAAGCCGCTCAGGTGAACAGGCATGAGGTCAATTCTTCCACGATCGCTATCGATGTCTGCACTTTCGACCCGCTGCCATCGATGACCGGGTCATACACGGGTGACGTCACTGTTTCATCTGCAGCTTCAACTGAAATCGCTCGATCAACAAGTCCCCCAGCATCTCCGGAGACCGCGCCACGGTTTGCGGCGGTGACCGCGGCAGGAGCATGGCCATCCTGTGAGGGATGCACACAGGTAGTTCACTCCGAAAGCTGAGTTCGATCAAAGATACAGCGACTTCGCCTATCACGCTACATAGCATTGCCGACATTGCCGTGGAGATCGTTAAGACTGGACGGGCCTGGTGGAGGTTGACCAGCCTTTCCAGCTGTTCCTTTCCACAAAGACCGCGCTCTCCGTGGCGAGGGGGGACCCGCCCGCAAGCCAGTCACGTCCTAAGCGAGTCGCAAACACTTAGCGGTGTCTCAGCGGAGCAAGAACGGCGGCCTGACTTGATCAAGTCGCGTGCCTCACTGTCACTTAACTTCCCCCCGGCGTTGAACTGTTACGAGGAGCCGCGAGGAGCGATGCGCCGCGCAGAACAGGCCGGGCGGAGCGTTCAGGCGTAGATGGACGTTTGCAGCTGCAGCACAGAAGTTTGCATGTGCGCCTAGTACTCAGCGGCTGCTGAGAGCTGCACCTGAGTTGTAGAGAAGGTCGAACCGCATTAGGAAAAGATGACCGAAGTGTTAGCTGATATACCCACTAAGGATAAAAGAACAGGCGTTGCCGAGCGGTAAGATCTCCTCCAGAGAGCTTCGTTCCTTCTCGTCAACCAGGCACAGTAGACCTTGAAGCGCGCCAGGGCGCCCACAACATGCTTAAGCTCACGCCGCATCCGAGCCGCCCTCACGCGGAGATTGCGTCCAGGAACTCTTCTTGAAGGGATATGTACAGATGAGTCCTCAGCTTGTACGAGATCCCCGATCGACCTTCCGCAAAGATCAGGGCTTGGTCATCATCGGTGCAGGACCAGCAGGTTTGGCGCCACTATTCGCCGCAGCAAATACAGGTAGACTGGGCGAACTGCTGCGCTTAGGTGTAACGATCCTGGAACGCGGATACACCCCTGGGGCGGGAGTGCTCCGGGAGTACGGCATCGGCTCGGACAGCTCGGCTGAGGCCATGATCGCCTTTGTCACTGAGTCAGAGGAGCCCTTCCTTGCAGGGCTTCAATCGCACCCTCTTACACGGGCAGTGGCCGCGTACGGAAAAGGTCCAGCACCGCTGCATCTTGTAGGGAAATTTCTTGCGCTCGCAGGATCCACACTATGCGAAGTTGTCGCTTCCTCTTCCCAGGGATGCGTTCTTCTGGGAGCGAGCGCCGTTTCCGTCCAGAAAACGTTATCAGGCTCTTGGAAAACGAAATTCATCGATGCCACCGGATGTCTTCAGGAGATCACGTCACCCAGCGTCCTCGTAGCCACAGGGGCGCACCAGCCCTTGGATCGGTTGAGAACGGAACCGGTTGCAGGTGTACCTTTGCTCCCGGCGTACGGGACAAAGTTGTTGCAATCCGGGGAGGTTCTTTCCACCGGCGGCGTTGCTGAGGTGATGCGTCGAATCGCTGGGAAGCCCAATCCCAAAATCGCGATTGTAGGCGGTTCCACGAGTGCGGCTGCAGTGGCCAACCTGCTCCTGACACGACTTCCAGGTGTCCAATTCAGCGAAGCTGCAGTAACGCTGTTACATCGGCGTCCTTTGCGCATCTACTACGAAAGTGCTGCAGAGGCAGTTGCGGAAGGGTATCTGGAGTTCTGCCCGGATGACATATGCCCGTTAACTAAGCGCGTTTTTCGGCTTTCCGGCTTCCGTCTGGAATCGCGTGAACTCATCATGCGCGCGCAGAGCATCGGGAACCGTCCGCCGGAACCAAGATTGCGGCTGCTGCGACTTGATCTGGAGCCAGAGCGCGACGCCCAGGCTTGCCTTCGGGACGCAGATCTGATTGTTGCGGCCATGGGTTACACGCCGAGGCTGATTCCTGTTTTTGATACTGAATCTTGTATTCGCCTGTACAGACCGAACGGCATCCACTGGTCAGTGGTGGATGAGCGTTCTCGCCTGCTCACCTCGAACAGAGTCCCGTTACAGGGTCTGTACGCTCTGGGTCTCGCAGTCGGGCCCGGAGCCAGCCGGCAACTTGGCGGCGAGGCGGGCTTCAGCGGCCAGGTGAATAGCCTTTGGCTCTGGCAGCACACGCTGGGACAAGCAATAGCGGATCAGGTTCTCCGGACAAGTGCTGCAGAGCAGGCCTCGGGTGCAAGAGTGCCGGATGGGATCTACGGGCAGCCCGTTGCCATAACCGCTGAGAACTTCAAAGCCCAACTTTAGTGGCAGGTCATTCATGATCTTCATCGAGAAGTCGTTCAAGGATTCCACTTCCTACCGGCCCGAACCGGAAACACTTGCCAAAGCTCAAAGAGCTTCCGTGTCACTCATCGCTCCTGAGACTCCCACGCTGAGTCGACATGTGCAAGAGCTGGAACAGATCGAGATGTGAGTAATCTACTCAAACTTCGGCCCGGTCAACACTGCGTTCGAACGGGAGCTCACCGAAACCATCTTTGGTGAAGGAAGTTGCCTCACCGTGTGCAACGCAACGATCGGTCTGATGCTGGCTATCCGGGAAGTGATTGGGGAAACACGGCCCGCGGAACGAAGGTACGCATTGATGCCCTCATTCACCTTTGCCGCCACGGCGCATGCCGCGGCATGGTGCGGCTTGACACCCTTGTTTTGCGACATCGATCCCGAGACGTGGATGCTCGATGAATTGGCGGAAGAAAAGCTGTTTCAGGAGTATGCAGATGAGATCGCTGTCGTGGTGCCTTATGCCACGTTCGGCAACAACCTGAACCTGGCAAGGTATCAGCAGATCTCCGAGCGATGTGGAATTCCAGTCGTTGTCGATGCAGCAGCGTCGCTTGGCTCTGTGGATGAGAACGGAAAGGCATTTGGAGCCGGATTCCGGTGGCCCATCGTCTTCTCCATGCACGCTACCAAGGTCTTTTCTGTAGGCGAAGGCGGCATCCTCTATTGTGGGGATACAGAACGTCTAGGAAGACTACGTTCGATGAGTTCATTCGGGTTTCAAGGGGAGCGCAGCGCGACGTGCATCGGGTTGAACGCAAAGCTGAGCGAAGTCAGTGCGCTGACGGCCCTGCTACAGCTTCGGGAGTTTGGGCGGGTGCTCGGGCAGCGAGAGCTCACGGCCCGTGTCTACAACGAGGAGCTAGGCTCCGTGTTCGATCTGCAACAGCAGGTCGGCCACCTTCAAGTTCGATCCTTCCAGCCCATGTTGCTGCCAACAGAGCTTGCCCCGTTCCGAGATGAAGCGATAGAACTTCTGCGCGCAAGGGGCATCGAAGCTGGCCGTTACTTCAGTCCCCATGTTGCAGAGCAGCCCTTCTTTCGGCGTACTGCAAAGAGTGGTCCGCTACCCGTCACGGAGAATATAGCTTCACGGGTTCTCTCCCTGCCCTTGACCGTCAGCATGGGCAGCGCCCAGGTGAGGCAGGTTGTCTATGAGGTTCTCCAGGTGTGCGAGCAGCTGCATGCGAAGCTGCAGACACCTTTTCCCCAAGCCGCCAATCCTGCCACCGTGGACCGAGGGGATCAGACAAGGGCCGCCTAGGAAGTGCCCTCGTCCGCTGCTACGGTCCACCTGCGCCTGTTGCGGGGACGTGTGCATCCGGCGAGTGCAGCGCGTGCCCACTTGGCGAATTTGGCAACCAGCGCCGGTGCGTATGCGCTCACGGGCAGTTGAACCAAGGCCTTCAGCACCGGGCCCCGTACGTCAAACAATTGCCGTGTGGACCCCTGCTCCAGGGCCCACTGTATATAGCGTCTTCGGTCGTACACGGGATGAAAGAATGCGGGTCCACTCCGCTGGATTACCTTTTCTTCCAGACGAGGAGGACGCCAATTGAATCCCGAGGCGTCGCCGTAGGCTTCCAGTGATGCAACGTGAAAGCCCAACAGCTTGCATTCGGTTGCGAGAAAGACCTCAGCGCTGGGCCAGAATGCTATCGATTCGTCGCAAGACATCGCGAGCCGTCGCTTGGAAAGTGCTCCTAATGCGCGATTCGAGATGACGGAGATGCAGATCAAGCAGCCTTCCAGGCTTTCCATGGGGTACACGCGGAGATGTGGCTGGGTCCAGCACCATGAGGCCTTCGGCTCTGGTAAAGGAAATGCTGCTAAATCAATACCCTGTTTCGCGATCTCTCTTATGAGGTGGTCAAAGTGTCCCACGTAAAGCGCGTCGTACTCAATGAAGACGTAGAAGTCATAATCGGGACAGACGTCGTGAAAATGATAATGCGGGTAGTCGGCGTTCCACCAGAGTAGCGAGCCGCGCTCGAATCGCGGTGCGTACCCGCGGGTGGTCAGCTCCGCGTTGCTGGTACGAATGACCCTGGCAAACGGGATCGGTCCCAATGGACCCCCTGTTTCATCCACCAGGACATAAAAGGTACCAGTGGACGCGCTCTCCTCACAGCGGCGTGCTTGCCGCTCGACAAAGTCGTCCCAGATGTACGTCTTGAAAACTACCGCGTAACGCAGGCCGTCGCGTACGGGCCCTTCATCGGCCCCCATTTCGCTCGTCACATTGGCCTGCATCGATATGCCCGTCCTCGCTTGAGCCTATGCGGAGGCATCGTGTACGGCCCCACAACCTAAGTTGCAGGTCGATGCCGCATTGTCGTTACGAGGGCTGAGATGAAGTGACGATTCGTGACGGCTCGCGCCGCTAGATTTTGTTCTGCCGCCATTACACAGTTGAATAGGCCGTAGCAACCCTGTCGCATAGAGAGTTACCTAGACGTAGCCGAATGGGGACGGCGAGAATGCACTCTTGCGTGTGACCGTTTCCATCCAGCAACATCAATAACTGATGCCCAAAAGGGAACAGCAGCGAAATACGCCCGCGCAGGTGCTCTTCGCGAGCCTCGTCGGCACCGCAGTCGAGTTCTTCGATTTCTATATCTACGCCACAGCAGCGGTGATTGTCTTTCCGAAGCTGTTTTTTCCCTCCACCGATGCCGCGGCTGCGACGCTCGCCTCACTGGCCACTTTCGCGATCGCCTTTGTCGCACGGCCCATCGGCTCCGCGCTGTTCGGCCACTTTGGCGACCGGGTCGGCCGCAAGACTACCCTGGTTCTTGCGCTTTCCACGATGGGCTTCTCTACCTTTGCCGTCGGCGCGCTGCCGACCTACAAGACGGCGGGCGTTTTAGCCTCGCTGCTCCTGGCATTCTGCCGCTTCGGTCAAGGTATCGGGCTGGGCGGTGAATGGGGTGGCGCTGTTCTGCTCGCAACGGAGAACGCACCGCCGGGCAAGCGTGCCTGGTACGGCATGTTCCCGCAGCTGGGTGCACCTATCGGCTTCTTCTTCTCCAGCGCCATCTTTCTGGTGTTGTCGAAGCGGCTCAGTCCCGCGCAGTTCTACGCATTTGGCTGGCGACTGCCGTTTCTTGCCAGCGGGGTGCTTGTTCTGCTGGGCCTCTACGGGCGCCTGACGATCACGGAGACGCCGGTCTTCGCGGCTGCTATAGAACGTCACGGGGCGGTCAAAGTCCCGATCTTTTCCGTGATGAAGGATCATTTCGGCGTGCTCGTCGCGGGAACTCTTACCTGTCTCGCGACCTTTGTCCTGTTCTACCTCATGATCGTCTTCACCCTTACCTGGGCTACCTCCGCGCTGCATTACAACAAGAATGAGTTCTTGCAGATGCAACTGATTGGTGTCGTCTTCTT
>CAXTGN010000223.1:0-7790 GCA_964243455.1 uncultured Acidobacteriaceae bacterium | reverse complement strand
CAGATGAAGCGGCGTATGGCCGAGCTGTCGCTGGTCAACATGGCCAACATCCCGCATGACAAGGTTGGCTTCGGCTCCACGGTGGTTGTGCTCGATACGAGCAAAGATCAGGAGCTCACCTACAAGCTGGTCACCAGTGAAGAGTCCGATGTCGAAAAGGGCCTGATCTCCACGACCTCGCCGATAGGCCGGGCGTTGATTGGGAAAGAGATCGGCGATACCGCAGTGGTGACTACGCCGAACGGCAAGCGGGAACTGGAAGTATTGAAGCTGACGACGATTCACGAGCCCGCCGCGGAGTAGTGCCGCCTGAGCTGACCCCTTAGGGAGCATCTTCGACCGGGCGAACCGTGAAGCTTGTCTCTCCCATGCTGAAATACCGCTGACGTATCCAAAACGCGACATGGACCAACCCAATCAGGGCTGGCACCTCGATGAGGGGTCCGACGACTCCGACAAACGCCTCGCCCGAATTGAGGCCGAAGACGGCCACGGCCACGGCAATCGCCAGCTCGAAGTTGTTCCCAGCTGCCGTGAAGGACAGGGTTGCCGACTGGGCGTAGTCGGCTCCAAGCTTTTTGCCCATCCAGAAGCTCACCAGGAACATGATGAGGAAATAGATGACCAGCGGTACCGCGATGCGAACCACATCCAACGGGAGCCGCACAATCAGGTCACCTTTCAGAGAAAACATGACCAGGATCGTAAAGAGCAGGGCGATAAGCGTGAGGGGACTGATGCGGGGCACGAAGCGACTGCGATACCACTCCTCTCCCTTGGCACGAACCAGGACAAAGCGAGTCAGGAAGCCAGCGACGAACGGAACCCCGAGGTAGAGACCGACGCTCCTGGCGATGTCCGCAATTCCGACTGGGACTACACTCCCCTGCAACCTGAACCACTTCGGCAGGACGGTAAGGAATACCCAGGCATACAGGCTGTAGAAGAACACCTGAAAGACACTGTTGATCGCAACCAGACCGGCAACGTAGTCTGAATCGCCCTCGGCCAGCTCGTTCCAGACCAACACCATCGCGATGCAGCGGGCGATACCGATCAGGATCAGGCCACGCATGTACGCCGGTTCGCCGTGCAGAAATACGATGGCCAACAGAAACATCAGGACCGGGCCGATGAGCCAGTTCTGCACAAGCGAGAGACTCAATACTCTTTTGTTCCGAAAGACCTCGCGCAGCTTCTCGTAGCGTACCTTTGCCAGCGGCGGAAACATCATGAGGATGAGCCCGATGGCGATCGGGATGTTGGTCGTGCCGCTTCGGAAGCGGTTCACAAGACCAGCCGATGCAGGGATGAAGTGACCGGCAGTCACGCCGATTGCCATGGCTAGAAAGATCCAGAGCGTCAGAAAACGGTCCAGAAACGAGAGCTTCTTACGAGCAACCGGAGTGCAGGTCCGGCCCTGCGTTGCAAGCACCGAAGGCGTCATCAGAAGGCCCCACTGAGTTTGGAAAGCTCCACCGGAGAAGGCGGGGGAGCGCCTTGTAAGCCGATGAACTTTTCGGGGGCGCAGCAGGCTTTTGAGAGCCGCGAAGAGTCGGCTTGCATGCTCTTGTCCTGATAAAGCCAATCGAGCGTTTGCCGAAGGATTTTAGCCGCGCCTGCATGAGGCGGGGGCACAATGCGGTAGTGCATCCAGGTCCCTTCCCGACGGGCTGCCACGATTCCCGCACTCCGCAGGTACGCCAGGTGCCGAGAAATCTTGGGTTGGGCCTGGCCCAAGATTTCCACGAAGTAGCAAACGCACAACTCCTGGCTGCCCATCAGGTTCAGCAACCTCAGGCGGGTGTTGTCACCCAGGGCCTGGAAGAACCGCTCCATGTCGAATGCGACCGTTTTTGCCATTCACCAAATATATGCCTTGACGCATGTCCATGCCATCATTATATTCGGCTTACCGCATATGGAGGCGGGCATCATGGAAGTGGAATTCCTCAAGCCGCACCTCGCGATCAATGTTCGCGACGTTCCGACCAGCATCGAGTTCTACCGCAATCTCTTCGGCGTGGAGCCAGCCAAGATCCGCACAGGTTATGCCAAGTTCGACGTGACCAACCCGCCGCTCAACTTCACTCTGAACCAGCATGCCTTCCAGGAAGCCGGTGCTCTCTCGCACCTGGGCTTTCAGGTCTCCTCGACGGAAGACGTGTTAGCCGTACGGCAGCAATGGCACGAGCGTGGCCTGGTCACTCGGGACGAGATGCAGACAAACTGTTGTTATGCGACCCAGGACAAGACATGGGTCAAGGACCCGGACGGCAATGAATGGGAAGTTTTTGTGGTCCTGAAGGACAACCTGCCTGAGGATTCCGCGGCTGCCGAAACCGCGTGCTGCGGCCCCAACCTGCTGCGACGATCACACCGACGCCCAAGCAGGGGCGAGTTGCGGTTGCCAGACGGCGACGGTCAACTAGGACGGCTATGCTGACGGTGATTTTTGCCTGTGTTCATAACGCCGGGCGGTCGCAGATGGCGGCCGCCTTCTTCAACGAATTCGCCGATCCCCGGAAAGCTCGGGCCATCTCTGCCGGAACCGAACCAGGACCGCGGGTTCACCCCGAAGTGCTGGAAGTCATGCGTGAGATTGGCCTTGATCTGTCCCAGGCGCAACCGCAGCTGCTCACAGAAGCCTTGGCGCGTGATGCAAGCCTGCTTGTGACGGTGGGATGCGGCGAGAAATGCCCCTATATCCCAGGGTTACGTCGAGACGACTGGCCGCTCCGCGACCCCCAAGGCCTGCCTACAGATGACGTAGGGCAAGTGCGCGACCAGATCAGGCATCGCGTGATGGAGCTGATGGATGAGGAACGGCTGCGTTTCGGTTGAGGGGTCATGTCGTGGGGCTCCGGTGGCGTGCCCGGCACAGGGGATCAGGGTTCGGTTGGTTCATCTTGCAGCACGTGCCGCGCGATGGTGGTATCACGGTCTCAACGAGACCTGCCGCTATGTCGTGGGCAGCCGTTCTGGAAAGCGAAAGGGCCGGAGTTTGAGCTCCGGCCCTTTGACAGGACACGCTACTGAAGGTTCCAGCCGCTATTGAACGTTGGGTCCGGCCTCGAGGTGGGACTCGAGGAAGTAGAGCTCTTCTTCGGCATCGACGATCAGCTGGTTGTAGAAGTCCGAAGTCGGCCCGTCGCCGATCTCATCGACCTTGTCCGAGGCCTCACGGAGTTCCTTAGCATAGGTGCCGAGGGAGTTCGCCAGGGCTTCCACGTGTTCCGGACCGCTAAGGGCCTGGACGTTGTAGGGGGCGATGGGGGAGTTGTCTGCGGACATGCGCACGGTGCCGTTGGCGGTGCCGCCGAGCTGGGTGATGCGTTCCGCGATGGCGTCGATCTGCTTGAAGATGGTCTTGGCAACGTCATCGAATACGAGGTGCAGCTGGTAAAAGTTGACACCCTTGACGTTCCAATGCGCGTACTTGGCCTGCGAGTACATGTCCAGCGACGCGGCGAGCGTCACGTTCATTGCTTCCACAACCTTCTGCTTTACGTCGTCGGGCAGCGCGACACGGTTCTTGTAGAACCGCTTCACTGTCTTCAAATCATCTTTCTTCGCCATGCTTCTTCCTTTCAACTTGCCCCGCGCCAATGCGGCACGGCTTTGCTTTGACCGTCTTTCGGGGTTGGATGCAGGTTGCGCCCGCTGCGGGTGGCTTCTTTGTGCGAGTTGACCGCGAGGGCGGATGGGGGTCGCCGCCGTGGGCCGTCGCGGTAAAATACCCGTGACCTTAATGACCTGGACAAGCGCATTCGGAAAGGGCAGCGGCTGGCTGTTGCAAAAGATCGTGAACGGTCTTGCGCTGTCGCGCATCTCGCCGAACACGCTGACCTTTATCGGGCTGCTGATCAACGTGGTGGCGGCGCTGTTTTTCGGGTATGCGCGCGCGGAAAACTATGTCCGGATGTTTCTGTATGCCGGGCTGGTGATTATCGGCGCGGGGCTGTTTGACATGGTGGACGGACGAGTGGCGCGCCAGACCAACCAGGTCTCGGTGTTCGGGGCGTTTTTCGATTCGGTGCTGGATCGTTATTCGGATGTGGCGCTGTTTTTCGGGCTGCTGGTGTTTTATGCGCGCGGGAACCGGTATTTCTATGTGTGCCTGGTGGCGTTTGTGATGACGACGAGCCTGATGGTGAGTTACACGCGCGCCCGGGCGGAGGCGCTGATCGGCTCCTGCAAGGTGGGGTTCATGGAGCGGCCGGAGCGTGTGGTGCTGATCATTCTGGGCGCGCTGTGTCAGAGGTGGGATGCGATGCCTGCGGCGCTCTGGGTGCTGGCGGTACTGTCGACGGTTACGGTGATCCATCGCATTCGGTATACGTATACGGAGACGGAACGGCGCAAGGTGCTGGCGGCTGCGGTTTAGGGCTTCGTAGCTGTGTTAAACAGCAGGTTCCCCATGCGGGGAATGACAGAAAAACAATTGGTCAGCTTTGCTCGTAGAAGCCCCAGACGTTGTCGTCGGGCAGGTCGCGCAGCGGCATGGCGATGCTGGCCGCGAGTGAGCCTGTGAACTGCGTTTGTATGTCGCTGAAGCGCTCATAGCGGGGGTGCCGTGCCTTGAAGGTGGTGTTCAGGTGGATGCCCTTGGAGGGCGAGCGTTTGAAGGCGCGCCATTCGGCCGGCATTACGTCGAAGTAGCGGTAGGTTCCCCTTGCATCGCGGAAGACGATATCCAGGGTTTGCCGCTCGGGTGAGTAGAGCATGCCGTGGATGACGCTGGAAGGCATAGGAGTTCTTTGTGGTTAGTTCTTAGTTTTAGTTCGCTGGTTGAGGTGGAGGGCGTAGGTGGGTTCGGGAGTTGCGCCCCAGAGCTTCTTGTAGCTTTCGCCGCCGCGCAGGAAGTCTAGTTTGGGGAAGCCGTGTTCTCGGGCGTGATGCCATGCTTCGTGAACGAGGAGGCTGCCGGGGCTGAAGGCGGCGAAGCGTGCGTCGAAGCCGATGAGATAGAGGTAGAGGCTGCGGTCGGCGGCGTGGGGTGGGTCGGCGAGGCCGTACAGGACGCCCATGGTTTCGCCGTTCAGGGTGAGGTGAAAGAGGCGCAGAAGGCCGGCTTCGAGGAGCAAGGGCAGGCTTTCGCGATGGTGGGCGAGGACGCGTGGGTCGCGAAGTACGCCTTCTTCGCCACGCTCGTGCCAGCGGCGACTGTGCAGATGGACGAGACGATCGAAGGTGCTCAGGGCTTCGGTTGCGTTGGCAGCGAGGTGACATTGGAGCGCTCCCTGCGCTGCGGCGAGACGGCGGTAGCGGCCGAGGTTGACGCGCATTTTGGCTGGAAGATCCGCGGCGGTGTCGAGAGTGGAACAGGGTTCGGCTGCCGTGATGGGCAGAGAAGCGGCGAGGGCGGCGTGGAGCAGGGGAGAGCTCTTGCGCAGCTGCTGCAGGCTTAGCTGGTCCCATGTGTGAAGGGTAGTCAGAGCATGGTTGAGGGCGCAGGTTGCTGGGGGCTCTGCGAGGGGCGTCCAGACACCGTCGAGGTAGTCGGTCGTGCCCGCGCCCAGGATCAGGAGCTGGCGCTTGCCGGAGGCGGGTGGGGTGTAGGTGTAGAGCGGCAGCCAGCCGACGAGGGTTCGGGTGGGTTCTTCGCGGATTGCGAGGGCACAGAGGTTGCCGTCGGGGCCGAACTGGCGCCACCACGGAAGGAGCCACCCGGGGTGCTGAAAAGGGGTTGCCAAGGGGTCTGCAGCCCATAGGGACGTCCACTCCGGCGCGAGCGCCTCGAGGGCCTCCGTGGTGCGGAGTTCTTCTATGACCAGGGCTTGATGTTGGGGCGGGACCGGGGGAGGGGGGTTCGTGGCGTTGCGTGCTCCTGGGCGAGAACGAGCTAGCTGGCGGTAGAGGCGTGTGTAGGCCTCGATCATGCGGCTGAGGGGGAAGCGCTCTTCGGCGGCCGCGCGACATCGGCCGCGATCCAGCAGAGGGAGATCGCGGAGCGCCTGGCTGAGGTGAAGGGTGGCATCTTCGCCGGGCTGCACGAGGAAGCCGGTGCGGCCGTGCTCGACGATCTCCGGTACGGCGCCTACGGCCATGCCGATGACCGGAATGCCGGCGGCGAGAGCTTCCATAGCCACGAGAGAACTGGTCTCCGGGGCGAGCGAGGGCAGCAGCAGGCAGGCGGCGCGTGCCAGGAGGCGCTGCTTTTCTTCACCGGCGACGGCACCGAGAAAGCGCGCACTGGGTCGGTCGGGGAGGGGGGCGTGGCGGGGGTCATGGGTGGCGGTGGTAACGGTGAGGCGGGGCTTGATTTGCTCCTCGAGGTAATGCAGATGCGCCTCGTAGGGAAAGACCTCACCCGCAAGCATGGCCGGCATGCCCGCGCGGCGCGCGGCGTCGAAGCCGGCGTGGAGGTTCTTTTCCGGGCAGATGCGGGCAAGCATCAGGGCGTAGCGGCCTTCGGCGCGGAGCGTGGATGCCTCGGGTAGAGGAACGCCGTTCGGTATAACGGCGATGCGGTGCTGTGCGGAGGCGGGGCAGCTGCGGTGCTGGGTTTGGCTGACGCAGACGGGGTGGTAGTTACCGGAAAGCTGCCAAATGGATGGGGGATACCAGGCGGGCGGAAGGTGGAGCGTGACGATGACAGGG
Source organism: uncultured Acidobacteriaceae bacterium (assembly GCA_964243455.1). Taxonomy (GTDB): domain Bacteria; phylum Acidobacteriota; class Terriglobia; order Terriglobales; family Acidobacteriaceae; genus Granulicella. The sequence goes on along the minus strand of CAXTGN010000223.1, from coordinate 1,187 downwards.
ATGTGCGCCGGGATGCGGTAACGGCTGAAATCAAGGCCGTGCATGTGCACAAGGGTGACGTCATTTTCGGCGAGAGCACGATCGATGTTGGCCTGATGGGCGGCTTCGACCTGCGCGCGGGAGGCGTCGGTGATGAGCCCGGCCGGAATGTGTGTGGGGTAGAGCCTGCCTCCTGGAAGCGAGTCGGCGTGCGCGACAACGACAGAGCGGAAGTCGAGCTGAGGGAGCGCGGCCTCCATCTGGGAGCAGATGACCTCGGCGCCGCCGACCGCTTTGGGTCCGATGGGCGCGTAGGGGAACGCGACGCTTAAGACGATGGGGTGAGCTTCGCCGTGTTCCACAAGGTGCTGATCCGGTGAGAGCGCAGCCGTCATACTGCGGCGAAGCGATTGGGGGGCTTCGTGGGTGCGCCCGTGGCGGCGAAGAGCTCTGTCATGGACGCTGCCGCGAGTTCGCAGAAGCGGTCGCCGCTCATGCCCCAGGGAAAGTTTTCATAGAAAAGCTGGCCCGCGTGCGGGCGGCGGGTGAAGTCGTAGGTGGGGGCGAGCCGGAAGGCTTCCTGCTGCACGCCGAACTGCGCCAGGGTCTCGGATTGACTTCGAAAACAGGCGAGCCGGGCGGTCTTGTTGCGTTGTTCTGCGGGTGTCAGGTTCAGGACGATGATGCTCTCTTCTTCTTTCGAGGGGAGAAAGGCGCCGGTCCGTATGGATCCGTTTTGCCCTGCATGGTAGAAGGGCGTTTCGATGACGGGAAGGGCTTTGCGCGTGGCGGCCAGCTGCACCGCGGCGTGTACGGCGAAGGCGCAAGCGTCGTGATCGGGGTGGCCGCCCTCATAGGGATGCGTCAGGACGGCATCGGGCCGAAATGCCTCGATCTCGGACGCGAGGACGCGCGCCAAGGTGGATAGATGAAAGCTGGCCTGCTGGTCGGCTACAACTTGCGGGGAGGCGGATGCGAGGACGGGTGGTAAGCCGGCGTGCGCCAGGGCGGCGTGAAGCTCATTGCGCCTCGCTGCACGGTACGCCTGGAGCGAAGGGAAGCCGTGGTGCCGGGCATCCTCGCCGTCCCCTGGGGCGCCGTCGGTGAGCGTAAGCAGGCGGGAGGCACGCAAGCGTTCCAATCGCGCACCTACTGCCAGTACCTCGTCATCGGGGTGGGCATGGATGAGCAGCAGGCGCAGGAGCGGG
>CAXTGN010000222.1:0-7799 GCA_964243455.1 uncultured Acidobacteriaceae bacterium | reverse complement strand
TTTAAAGAGAGCTTGACGGTACCCACCACCTGACCGTTGCCCCCCTTTTGCAGGGTGAACTCGTAGTAGTTCCGCTCGCCACGGCGCCTCAGTTCCTGCAACTCGTCGTGGTTCGTCGCGATCAGGCCACTCATCACGCCCTGGTCGCCCACCACGCGTGTCAGTTGGCTCTTGGTGGTTGCCAGATCAGCCTGGATGGTCGCAACGTCGTTCTTTACACCACCCACGTCTGTTTTCACGCCGGCGACATCGGTCTGCACAGCACCGAGTTCCTGCTGCACGACCTTCTGGTTGGCGACCGTCTGCTTTTGCAGATTGCGCGTCGAAGCGGCAACGTTCTTCTGTGCCGCTGCAAGCTGTGCACTGCGGGTCTCGAGCTGCTTCTGCGTCAGGCCCACGGTCTGGCCCAGGGCCTCACCCTGTGCGCGCAGGCGTTCGTTGGTGTCCTCGATCTTCTCGGCCAGGGACGCATTCTGTTGTGTCGCCGAGTTCAGCTTGCCTTCCGCAACCGTCAAGTGGTTTTGCAATCCCAGCGCCCAACCCAGCGAGCCCAGGGATGCCAACAGCGCCAGCACCGTCAAACCGACCAGCCAGTTCGGCGCACGATGTTCTACGACCATGCCGTCGTTCCGATCATTCATAAGCAACTCCTTTGTTCAGATCCGCTCACTCGCCACCTTCTCCGCTGCGGTGAACACAGGTTCCTTGGGATGGACGGGACCCGCCGGGCTTTGGTTACCTGCCCGCCAGGGGGCACCACAAACTACACTCAGGTGCGGAGGGCCCACGACGTTGTTGTCAAAACCAGACGTGATCATACTTGGAGCCGGCGTCATCGGTCTAAGCCTTGCGCTGGAGCTGCACCGTCGTGGGGCGGGAGTCACGCTCCTGGAGCCCGGAGCTGCAGCCGCACAGGCGTCATGGGCGGCTGCGGGCATGCTGGCTGCGGGAGATCCGTTCAACCCGCCTGCACTCAGTCCCCTGGCCCGCCTCAGCGCCGCGCTGTATCCCGCTTTTCTCGAGGAGCTGCGGGAGGCATCCGGCGAGCCGGTTCCGTTTCAAACCGAGGTTGCGGTGCAGCTTCTATCAAACGGTCAGGTCGTTCGCCTCCCCGAGCACTCCATCGATCCCAGGCAGCTCGCCGTAGCCCTCCTTACTGCCGTACAGCGCGCCGGTATACCCCTGCGTCAACGCCAGGCACCCGCCTCGCTGGAGGCCCGTGCCTCTGCAGCCCGCGTGGTCGTCCACGCCTCGGGCGCCTGGGCTACCGCACCCGAAATCTCTCCACGGAAGGGCCAGATGCTTCGCGTTCGCCTGCCCCTCCGTGCGGGGTTGCGCCGCCTGTTTCCTCCTCTTCCGCAGCGAGCATGTGTACGTCGTTCCGAGGATCGAGGGCCCGCAGGCAGGCACCGCGCTGATCGGCGCGACGGTGGAGAACGTCGGCTTCAACATCGATGTTCTCCCGGAGGATCTGGCCGGTCTTCGTCAGCGCGGCGCAGCACTGATTCCGCATGTGCCTGAGCTGGGCGATGCGGCGCTGACTCCGCTGGTGGAGGCCTGGGCCGGCCTGCGTCCCGCCACTCCCGACGATCTTCCGCTGCTCGGGGAGCTTTCGAACCTGAACGGCGTTGCCGGCCCTCGGCACCTCATCGCGGCAGGCCACTTTCGCAACGGCATTCTCCTTGCGCCCGCCACCGCGGTGCTCATGGCCGATCTCATCGAGGGCCGTCAGCCGCCGGTCGACTTGGAGCCGTTCAGCCCCTCGCGCTTCGCCAGCGTGGCGCCGCTCTCGTCCGGACCGAACGCGCTTGACGATATTCGGCCAGATCGCCGTGACAACCGTTTTCCTCATTCTCCATAATCAACTGTCATTGCCCGGTGAGACTTCACCGCACGGAGAGTCGCTCATGTCCACTGCCACTGCCACCCCACGGGGTCTTCAGGACGTTATCGCCAACGAGTCCTCCATCTGTTTCATCGATGGCGCTCAGGGCATCCTCTCCTATCGCGGCATCGATATCCACGAACTCGCGCAGCGTTCCACGTTCGAAGAGACAACGTATCTCCTCTGGAACGCCAAGCTCCCCAATGCCGCTGAGCTTTCGGCCTTTACGCAGGAACTCGCCGCCGCCCGCAAGCTGCCCGCGCCCGTCATAGACTTCCTGCGCACACTGCCGAAGGACGCCAGCCCGATGGAGGTGCTTCGCACGGCCGTTTCGCTGCTCTCGATGTACGACGTCGACGTGAAGGCGACCACGCATGCGGCGAATCTGCGCAAGAGCTTCGACCTCACCGCACAAATCGCCATGCTGGTCGCGATCTTCGACCGCATTCGCAAGGGCAAGGACATCGTCGAGGCTGACCCGGCTCTCTCCCACGCCGCAAACTTCCTCTGGATGCTCACCGGCGAGAAGCCCTCTGAAACAGCAACCCGCGCCCTCGATGTAGCCCTGATCCTCCATGCCGACCACGAGCTGAACGCCAGCACCTTTGCGGCACGCGTCATCGCCGCAACTCTGGCCGACATGCACTCCGCCATCACCGGGGCCATCGGCGCGCTCAAGGGACCACTGCACGGAGGTGCGAACGAAGCCGTCATGCATCTGCTGTATGCGATTGAGGCATCCGGCGAGGATCCGGTGGAGCACGTGCGCAACATGCTCGCGACCAAACAAAAGATCTCCGGCTTTGGCCATCGCGTCTACACCACCGAGGACCCGCGCGCCACGCACCTGCGCCAGATGTCGCATGACCTCGGCCAGGACGCCAACCCCAAGTGGTACGAGATGTCCCGCGCTATCGAGCTGTTCGTCAAAGATCAGAAAAAGCTTAACGCCAACGTGGACTTCTACTCAGCATCGACCTACACAACGCTTGGCATTGACATCGACCTGTTTACCCCGATCTTTGCTGTAAGCCGCATCGCCGGTTGGTGCGCTCACGTCCTCGAGCAGCACGACGACAACCGCCTCATCCGTCCCCGCGCCGAATACACCGGCCCCGCATACCCCGCACCGTATGTGCCCGTGGAGCAGCGAAGCTAGAGGGTTGTAGGTCTAGGTTCTAGGTTGTAAGTCTTAAGTCGTAAGTTCTAAGTTCCCCGTCGAGAACCTTTGGCCCGAAGCCATCGACGCTGTTGAGTGCGGGGAGACCTTGTCCGATCTGCGGGCATTGACTTACAACTTAGAACCTACAACCTACTTCGATCCCGGCGGCACCAGCCCGTTCATTCGCAGGTACTCCACCATCTGCCCGTAATGATCGTTCCCATGGGCGACAGCGAATGCCGTGATCGTCGTCCGCGTGCTGAAGCCGTCCACTGGCTTGACCGCTACGAATGCGTTCTGCGGCGTGATCGTTGCCACGCACTTGTGGGCGTAGGCGAAGGAGGCCCCCAGTGCGGAGAGGATCTCGTCCTTGCTCTTCAGAGTCTCAATAGCTCTCACATCCCGGTCTGGCTTGATGCCACACCATCCGGCGAAGAAGAAGTAGTTCGCCTCCGCCAGGTGCGTGACCTGCGCTCCGAAGACACGGACCCCGTCGAACTTCTCGGCGCCACCCGGCGCAAACAGCGCCCCCGACGGTGCAAACCCATACTTGTCCGCGGGCATTGTCTTGGCGACGGCCGTCACCTGATACTCCAACATGCTTAGCATGTTGTCCATCGCCTCGGCCGGCTTCTCCGCCGTTCCCACCGGTGGAGGGGGCGGCGGTCCGGCCATTTGCGCGCCCAATTTCGCTCCGCACATGATTATCGTTCCACCCAGCAACCACGCCGTTCCGCGCATCCGTCACCTCGTTCGTTGTCTGTAAAGCCAACCCAGCCTATCAGACACCCTCGCCCGTTGCCGTAAGCTAAGGGTATGCAGCGTATCTACCTCGACGCCAACGCGACAACACCCGTGCTGCCCGAGGTTCTCACTGCGATGACCCCTTTCTTCACGGAGCGCTTCGGAAACCCAAGCTCGGCGCATCATGGCGGGCAGACCACGCGCGCGGCAGTCGAGCACGCCCGCACCGGCGTCGCGCAATTGCTGAACTGCACAACGAAAGAGATCATCTTCACTTCCGGCGGCACGGAGGGCGACAACCTTGCACTCACCGGCATCCTGCAGCCCTTTCTTGACCGAGGCGAGCCCGTCCATCTCATCACCTCCGCCATAGAGCACCACGCCGTTCTGCACGCCGCAGAGGCACTCGAGCGGCGTGGAGTCGACGTCACGTATCTCAAGCCCGATTGCAACGGTGTTGTGTCTCCTGACGATCTCGAAGCGTCGCTACGGCCTCACACGCGCCTGGTCTCGATCATGCTGGCCAATAATGAAACCGGGGCCATCCAGCCCATCGGCAAGCTCGCGCGCGTCGCCAAGACGCATGGTGCCCTGTTCCACACCGACGCCGTCCAGGGCGCCGGCAAGCTTCCGCTCGATCTTTCCGGTGAGTTCAAGAATGTCGATCTGCTCACTCTTTCCGGCCACAAAATGTACGCTCCCCAGGGCACGGGTGTGCTCTTCGCCCGCAAAGGCATTCAGCTCACGCCGCTGTTCCACGGCGGCCCCCATGAGCGACAGCGCCGCGCCGGCACAGAGAACGTCCCCGGCATCGTAGGCCTGGGCACAGCCGCCGACCTGGCTCGCACGTGGCTCGCCTCCGGTGGACAGGGACACATGAAGATGCTGCGTGATCGTCTCGAACTCGGGCTCTGTGCCGCGATTCCCGACGCCCACATCAACGCCGGCGAAGCTCCCCGCATGGGCAACACCACCAGCCTTCGCCTGGAAGGCATAGACGCCGAACGCCTCCTGATTGCACTCGACCTGCAGGGCCTCTCGGCCAGCTTCGGTGCCGCCTGCCAGTCCGGAGCCACGGAGCCTTCCCACGTCCTGCTTGCCATGGGACTCAGCCCCGCTCAGGCCCGCGGCAGCCTCCGGCTCTCCTGCTCTCGCCTTACCACCGAAGGGGAGATTGACCGTGCGCTGGAGATTGTCCCCGCCACAGTTGCACGGCTCCGATGGCTTCGCACAAACAGCAAAGGCGTTTCAGGGGGCGCCGTAGCTGTCCTCTAGGGTTTCTGTTTACAGATACCAAGGGATGTTTACGACAACGATCCGCTGATTGCCCCTGAGCAGCAGGAGCAGCTTCAGCAGTTGCACCCGCTGGTTGTGCAAGAGGTTCTCCCACCAGTGCCGCACAACCAGTTCCGGCACCAGCACGGCGACCTTGCGCCCTGGATTGTCGTCTTCAAGCTTGAGGATGTAATCCATAAGCGGCCCAAGGATGGTGCGGAAATTGCTGCTGACACTCACCAGTTCAGGCTCCGCCATGCCATGCTCCCGGATGGGCTGCATCACCATACGCTCCCAGATACCGCGGTCCAGCGGTTCGGAATCGCTTTCCACGTTCACGACCTTGACTTCCTTGCTCATCAGAAGCGCAAAGCGCAGAGCCTTTTCGCTGATCTTGTCCCAGCGAGCCACGGGCACGACGACCAACGGCTGTTCCAATCCGGTGAGCCGCAGGGGAGAAGGATCCGCCGTCTCGATGTGTACCCGCGAATAATGCCGTTTGATGCTAAACATCAAAAGGATCAGGAACGGGACCAGCAACGCGGTTACCCACGCACCCGACGTGAACTTCGCAAACAGAACCACCACCAGAGTGATGCCGGTCGCCACGGCTCCTAATCCGTTCAGGAACATCTTGATGTGCCGATGGGGAGCGTCCAGCGTCTTATGCCAGTGCTTTACCATCCCTGCCTGGCTAAGCGTAAAAGCCAGAAAAGCGCCGATGGCATAGAGCGGGATGAGCCGATCGGTTACACCGTCAAACAAGATCAGAATCAGCGCAGTAAACCCCGTCAGCGCGTAGATTCCATGCGAAAACAGCAACCGCCTTCCGCGCAGAATGAATACGTGGGGCAGGTAATCCCTCAAGGCAATTGCCCTGGCCATGCGCGGGAAGTCGGCGAAGGCCGTATTCGCGCTGAAGCTCAGGGCAGCCAGCACGCTGGTCATGGTGAAGTAGTAGAACCAGTGGCGACCGAAAACGGCTGCCACCTGGATCGAGAGCACACTTTGATAGGCCGGGTCCTCGGGAGCCATCGCCGTAATGCGGTACGCCTTGGCCACATACGACAGCCCGGCCAGCAGCACGATCAGGATGGCGATGATCACCGTCAATGCCTGATTCGCCTTCTTTGACCGCGGTTCCTTGAATGCCGTGGTTCCGTTGGACACGGCTTCTACACCGGTCATCGCGGCGCAACCGCTGGCAAACGCCTTCAGCAGCAACCAGAACGTCAGGTATTGCATCGTCGCGGGAATGGGAGCGGGCGGTGCCGAGAGAGGTACCGGATGCCCTCCTGCCTGCACGGCATGCCAGACACCGACCGCCACGGTCGCCAACAATGTCCCCACAAATAGGAACGTGGGCAGCATGAAGGCAAATCCCGAGTCCTTCACGCCCCGGAGATTTACGACCACAATGATCGCCAGGATGAGAAGACAGAGCGCCAGCTGGTGAGGGTGAAAGCGCGGGAACTCGCTGACCAGGGCGGTGACGCCTGCGGAAACACCGACCGCGGCAGTCAGAATGTAATCGATCATCAGGGCCGCGGCAGCCAACAAGCCAGCGCCGTCGCCCAGGTTTTCACTGGCGACCGTGAACGATCCACCCCCGTTCGGGTAGGCCTCGATGGTCTGCCTATAACTGAAGTAAATGATCGTCAGCAGGACCAGGATCGCCGCGAAGATCGGCATCAGATGTTGCTGCACGCCGGCGATACCCAGCGGGATGAGCAGGTACATCGCCTGCTCGGGCCCGTAGGCCGCGCTGGTGAGTCCGTCCAATCCAAAGATAGGAATTCCGGCTGCTACCCCGATGTGCTCGTGTTCAGCGTCGCTGGTTCTGAGTGGCTTTCCTAAAAGTATGTCAAAGAGAGACATGGGGGTCCAAGTGTCCTGGGCGCGCGGAGCGCACCGTGGAATATCCTACTCTGCTTTGTCAAAAACTTCTTGGAACTTCCATGATTCCGGGGCATCCGCGGAAACGCTCAACGTAGGTGCGGAGCGCCGTGCAGGAACGTTCCCGGAGGACATAGACTCCTGCGCACCGGCGGGCGGGTCAGATCGCGTTTTTCTCCAGCAAAGATTGCCCTCTGCTGCGAGATGATGTAATCCGCTGTGCGCGCCGCCAGCGCTTGGATCGTCAGGCCTGGATTGGCAGAGCCCTGTGTAGGCATCACCGAGCCGTCCATCACAAACAGGTTGTCAACGTCCCACGTGCGCCCAAACTTGTCGCAGACCCCGTCCTCCGCTTTCGCGCTCATGCGGGCACCGCCGACCAGGTGGGCATAGCGCGCCTCCTGCACCACCTCGCGGGCTCCCGCCGCCCACATCACTTCCATCGTCTTGTTCTTGCCAAACTCGATCATCTTCTTGTCGTTGTCGTGCAGGGTAAAGCTCACCTGCGCTACGGGAAGGCCGAACCGGTCCCGGGCATTGTGCCGGCCCTCTCTGCCGTCCGCAAGCTGGACCCTGTTTTCGGCCCATGGCAGGATCTCGCCCAGCAAACCCAGGGCGGCCCAGTGGTTGTATTCCATCATGTTGCGGCGCAGGCCCCAGCCCCACACGCCCTTGGCCGCCAGCATTTGTTTGGAGAACGCGACAGGAAGCGGCCCCACCGTCTGGATCGCAAAGCCACGCGCAAACCCGCGCTTCGGGTCCGTCTCGTAGAATTCCTCCGTCAGCGCGTGCGCCGGGGGCGCCTTGTACATCCGCACCAGTTCTTCGAAGCGACCC
>CAXTGN010000221.1:5670-7817 GCA_964243455.1 uncultured Acidobacteriaceae bacterium | reverse complement strand
CATGACGAAGCTGGGGTGCGCAAGGACCGAGATAGTCTCCAGCGGATTGCCGGGGACGGCGATGATGTCGGCGTAGAAGTTGGGCTGGAGCTGACCGATGTCGTTCGCCCAGTCGAGCAGTTTTGCGCCGTTGGTTAGGCCGGCGCGGAGGGTGTCGGCGGGGCTCATGCCGTACTGGACCATGAGTTCATACTCGCGGGCCTGGGTGCCGTGCGGAAACGGGCCGACGTCGGAGCCGACAGCGAACGGGACGCCTGCGGCCATCTGGGCCTTGAACTGGGCGGCGTGAAAGGTCTGTTCGCCGGAGACTGTCTGCGAGCGGTCGGCTGTCGCAGCGTGCTGCGCGAAGAACTCGCTAATGGCGAAGGTGGGAACGGCGTAAATCTGCTTGTCGCGCATCAGCTTCATTGTCTCGGGCGAGAGATCATAGCCGTGGTCGATGCTGGCGACGCCGGCCTGTGCGGCGTAGAGCGCGCCGGGTTCGCCGGTGCAGTGGACGGCGACGCGGGAGCCGGTGCGGTGGGCTTCGGCGACGGCCGCGGCGAGTTGGGCTTCGGTGTACTGGAACGGTGTCGTAAAGGTATCGCCGACCAGCTTGTCGCGGCCTGATTCGTAGATCTTGGTGAAGTCGACGCCTTGCTTATGCTGCTCGCGCATGACTTTGACCAGGTCGTCGGCAGAGTCGGCGCGATCGGCATTGGATAGCAGGTGCTCTTCGGGGTTGAGGCCGGAGGTGTCCTCGTGGCCGCCGTTGATATCAATTGCGTTGCAGCTGACGCGCATGCGAGGGCCCGGGATCAGGCCGCTGTTGATGGCGTCCCGGACGGCGACGTCGGCGCAGGCGGCACCCTCGGTACCCATGTCGCGCTCGGCGGTGAAGCCGGCGAGGAGGTCGGCTTTGGCGGCCGCGGCGGCGATGAGGGTGCGCTGCGGGACGGACTCTTCGACGGTCTGGAAGGCCTCGTTGCCGGGGTGGAGGAAGAGGTGCGTGTGTGCGTCGATGAGGCCGGGCATGAGCGTGGCCTGGCCGAGGTCGATGACCTGGGCACCGGCTGAGTGCGTGACGTGTGGGCCGGCTTCCTTGATGCGTTCGCCTTCGACGAGGACCTCACCGGGGGTGACGAGCTTGCCATCGGCAACGTCGAGCAGGTGGGCGGCGTGGAGGACGATCGGTTTGGGTTGCTGGGCTGCGAGCGTGGTGGCGAGGAAGAGGAGGGCGAGCAGCTTCATGGGTGAGTGCAGCATACCTTGTGGGGTGTGGCCCTCCCCTGTTTTTGCGCAATCTTCTTAGGATTGCACTTAGTCGGTGATGACTAAATGTGCAACAGGCTTGGTTCCGGTGTGGTGTGAACGGTTTCAGGATAGCGGAATTTGAGCTAATTGCCTGCAAGGTGTGGGCATGCAGCAGGTCCCCCGTTCGGGGAATGACAAATAGAGAGGCAAGAGCAAAGGCCAACGCAGATTCCCTTCGGGAATGACAAATAGAGGCAAGGGCAACAGCGTTTGCAGAGGGCATCAAGTTGCGCAAAAGGCACCAAGGTTGCGCGCATAGGCGCGGTGGGGACTTTGGCTACTGAAGGAGATACACGGGGGCGCCTTCGTCAATGGCGCCTGGGTGATCGACGGTGGCGTACATAGCAATGCGAGCGTCCCGGTGCTTGCCGAGGTAGCGAAGGAGGGTGTTGTCGGTTTCGGCGGTTTGGGGGTCGAGGGTGATGATGCGGCAGCGGGGGATGCGCTCGTGGATGCGGAAGGTGGGTGCGTCTTCGCCTTCGCCGAAGCGGAGGTGCTCCCCGTCGAGGTCCTCTTCGGCGAACGGGCGATCGTCGTCGAGCGTGAGGATGAGGTTGTTGCGAAGACGTTGCGGGGTGAAGCTGGCGCCGAGTTCGCGCGCCAGGAAGTCGAGCGTGGCGCGGGAGATGAAGCTGAGGGCGCGGACGTCGGTGATGGGCTTGTCGGGGGAGTGCTCGAGTTCCAGGGTGGAATCGGGGCCGGCCATCTCACGTTGGAGCGTGGCGGTGAGCGCAGGGGAGGGAAGTGGAAGCCGCTCGCCTCCTGGCGTAATGACGACAGGCGCGGGACCGAGTTCCGGCTGGTAGAGCAGCATCCGGGTGCGCTCGCGGCTGGTGACGAGGGGTTTGCCGACG
>CAXTGN010000221.1:723-5660 GCA_964243455.1 uncultured Acidobacteriaceae bacterium | reverse complement strand
AACGCCGGTCGCCTACCATGCCGGCGGGATCGAAGGTCGCGGTGGTGAGGCGTTCGCCGCGCATGCTTTTCACGGGATAGCGCCAGAGTTCGGTGACGGTACCGATGGAAGCCATGGGGGTTCTAGGTTCTAGGTTCTAGGTTCTTAGTTCTTAGTTCTTAGTTCTTAGTTCTTAGTTCTTAATTCTTAGTTCTTAATTCTTAGTTCTTAGTGGCTCGTGCTCGTGGCTCGTGGCTAGTCCGGGTTGGATGCTCTTGCGAGCTTGTCGTCGGCTGAGGGGCCGTAGACGCCTGGGACGGGGAGGTCCAGGGCGCGGAGGTAGGTGCCCAGCTGGGCGCGGTGGTGGATGAGGTGGCCGAGAAAGAAATGCAGGAGAGTAGCTGCACGGGACTCGTCGGAGAGGATTCTGTCCCCGAAGTGGAACTTCCAGTTCTCGGCGAGGTACCCGTCGTTTGTGCGTTCCAGGGTCGCGAGGGCGTCGGCTGCGGCCTGATCGAAGGTGGTCAGGAGCTGTCCCTGCGACTCGAGTATCGGGTTCAGGTTGCTGGTGCCGACATCGAAATGATCCGTGGTGAGGCACACGACGGCCATGCGCGGCAGGGTGGCGACGTGCAGGGCGAGTTTGCCGAGGGACATCGACTTGGGATGGGGTTGCCAGTCGGGTTTGTCGTCCGGGACTGCTGCGAGGATGCGGCGTGTCATGCCGAGCTCGGTCTTGAAGGTGTGCGCGAGGAGATCCACAGTTGTCATGCGTTTTCCTGATTAGAGGTTCGATCCATGGAAGCCGTCAAGGGATAGGACCTCTGAAAGTGCGCCGAAAGGAAGCTTTCCTTCGGCCTCCTATCGAGATTGTCATCCCGTAGCGAAGCGATGGGATCTGTTGGGGGAGTGCCATCGCCTCCCTAGGCAAACAGCAGATTCCTTCGCTCGCTACGGAATGACAATCGAGGGTGTCAGGCCTGCTTGAGCAGCTCGGTTTTGTATCTGGGGGCGAGCGCCTGCGCTTTGGCGAGGAAGGCGGCCACGCCTGCCTGGTCCAATGGCGGGGGTGGCGTGGTGCGGGTGGCCACGGGAACGCCCACCTCGGCGAAGAAGTCTTCCTGGCCGGAGGGAGAGCAGAGGCAGAGCAGCCGCACCGGAGAGCCGGAGGCATTGTGGAACTGGTGTGGCGCGTCCGCCGGGATGTGGAGCGTCTGGCCAGCGGAGACCGTCGTCTTCTCGCCGCGGAAGGTGGCTTCCATCTCGCCTTCGAGCAGGATGAAGGTTTCCTCGAAGTCGTGGCGGTGCGGACCGGGGCCGCCATTGGGCGGGATGTGCATGTCGATGAGGCAGAAACGGCCGGCGGTTTGCTGTCCCGAGAGGAGGATGGTGTAAGTGTCGCCGACAAGACCGATGTGAGAGAGGGAGGTGTCGTCGGCGTTGGTGAGGATGAGGGAGCGGGTGAGGTCGTCGGCGGGGAGGCTGGCGTGTGTGCTCAAAGGAGGCTCCGTAGGCGGGACAGGGTGAGATCCGTCGAGAACACTGTACCTGAGGTGCCTGGGTGCGCCAGGCAAATACAGCGGTCTCTCCACTGCGCGAACGGTGAAGCTGTTCGCTCTGGTCGAGATGCGCTTTGTCGGAGCACGAGACCGACAGGTTAGAAGACCTGCTGAGGGTGATCGGCGCTCCGAGCAAATACGGGGGTCTCTCCGCTGCGGCTGCGCCTCCGGTCGAGATGACGCGTTTTGGGGAGTCAGGAACAGGTCCTTGGAGGATCCGTGGCGCGTGCCTAGATGCCCGTTGTGTTGAAGCCGCAGTCGACGAAGGTGATCTCGCCGGTGATGCCGCTGGCGAGTTTGCTGGCGAGGAAGAGGGCGGTGTTGGCGACCTCCGTCTGCTCGACGTTGCGGTGGAGTGGGGCGCGCTGGGTGACGGCCTCGAGGATCATGTTGAAGTCGCCGATGCCGCGAGCGGCGAGGGTCTTGATGGGACCGGCGGAGACGGCGTTGACGCGGATGTTTTTGGGGCCGAGCTCGTAGGCGAGGTAGCGGACGAGGGCTTCGAGCGCGGCCTTGGCGACGCCCATGATGTTGTAGTTCGGGAAGACCTTTTCCGAGCCGTAGTAGGTGAGCGTGAGCAGCGAGCCGCCTTCGGTCATAAGCGGCGCGGCGGCGCGGGCCATGGCGATGAAGGAGTAGACGCTGATGTCATGCGCCATCGCGAAGTCGGCGCGCGTGGTGTCGAGGACGGCGTTCTTGATGTTGGGCGCGAAGCCGATGGAGTGCACGACGGTGTGAATCGTCGGAAAGGCTTCCCTGATCTGCGCAAAGGCGTTGTCGATGTCCGCATCGACCGAGACATCGCACTGCACCAACTTGCCGCGATCGGATTGGCCGAGGGCGGCGAGAAGTTCTTCGGAGTCGCGCTTGAGGCGGTCGGACTGGTAGCCGAGGACGATGGTGGCGCCGGCCTTGGCGAAGGTTTCAGCGATGGAGTAGGCGATGCTGCGCTTGTTGGCGACGCCGAAGATCACGGCTACCTGGCCCTGCATGTCAATCATTGCGGTGTGTGGCTCCCTGTGTTGCGGTCGGTGGACAGGATAGCAGGGTGGGTGGTGAGCGGGCTGTCGACGGGGCGGCCTTGCCGGACTGACATCAGGGGCTAAAGCGCTGTTGGGGCGTAGCGCTTGCGGCATGGCTTAAGTCATGCTCTTCCGTCCGCGGTGCGGGTCTCTCAAGCGCCCAGCAATTGTTGGGTTCATGGGCGGGCGGGTTGCGTGTTGGGGAGCGTTGTGTGCGCTGCGTAGGCAGGAAAGCTGTTGTAGTCGCTGGTGATGGTGGTGGCGATCTGCTGCAGGATGCCGGTGTCGTGGACGTAGAGGCCCAGCTCGCGGTTCTGGGTCATGGAGGCGTTCGAAAAATTGATGGAACCCGCATACCCGATCGCGGCAGGGTTGCCCAGGTCGGCGACCAAGGCCTTGGCGTGTATGTAGAGCGTGTCGTTGTCGTCGGCGCCGATGTGCACGCCGCACCCGGCTGCTTCGAGGGTGGCATAGTTGGCGTGATACGTGGGGCTGGTGTCGGTCATGGCGAGGGAGACGTGGACGCCTCGTTTGCAGGCGGCAGCGAGTGCGTCGACGATGACGGGAGCGGCTAATTCTTCGTTTTCGACGAGCAGGGTCTCCTTTGCGCCGCTGATCAGGCTGAGGAGATCGTCCTCCGCGGTTGAAGGGCTCCAGATAAGGTTTTGACCCACGGCGGCCGGCGCGGGATGCGCGTCCGTGGACCCGAAATCTGTCTTGAAGGTGCCTCTGATTGTGTTGACATCAAGTGTGTCTGTGTCGACCAGCGCGAGGTCACGCGTGTCCGCGTAATAGCGGCTGGTGAGATTAAAGCTCATGACGATGGCTTCCTTGCGATCGAGGACGATCGTCTTCTGGTGCGTGGCGGCAAAGTTTGGATTGGCCCAGGCGACCTGGCAATTGGGTCCGGCTGCCGAGAGCTGGTTGTAGGCCAGGGTGTTGGCGGCCTTTTCGAGATTCTGATCAAGAATGACGCGGACCTTGACTCCACGTTGGCAGGCCTGGACGAGATCGGCGGAAAAGGTAGTGTCGACCAGCTCATACATGGTCATCTCGAGGCTGGCCTGCGCGTTGTTGACGAGCGCGTAAAGCCAACCGAAGCCGGCGCCGGGCTCTATGTAGAGGGCCGAGGAAGCAGGCGATGTGGGAACTGCCTGGCTATGGGAGTCGGTGGCGGAGTTGGCCCGGTGGTGGTTGAGATAGCCCGACGCCAGGACACCGAGTTCGAGGAGACCGAGGCAGGCGAGGAGGATCAGAAGCGTTTTGCGGGGCACGACGGTAGGTTAACTTGCCTGCGTTTCGACGATGAGCTCGAGGGCGTCCCAGTCCTCGGCCGAGATGGGCAGGCCCGCGGCAGCGACGTTCTCTTCGAGGTGGGCGACCGAACTGGTGCCGGGGATGGGCAGCGTGACAGGGCTGGCCTGCAGGAGCCAGGCGATGGCGATCTGGTTGGGTGTGGCTTTGTGCTCGCGGGCGAAATCGGCGACGGGGTGATTGGTGTGCGGATCGCTGGAAGTAGTGTTTTTGGCAATGCTGGTGGCGGCGCTGCCGCCCATGGGGTACCAGGGCAGGACGGCGATGTTGTGCTGTTCGCAGAAGCGAACGGTGGCTTCGGATTTGCGGTCGAAGAGGTTGTAGCGGTTCTGGACGCTGACGATGGGGACGGTCTTCCCGGCTTCTTCGATCTGCTCGGGGGTGACCTCGCTTAAGCCGATGTTGCGGATCTTGCCTTGCGCCTGCGCGTCCTTGAGGGCGCCGAGGGTGTCGGCGAGCGGGACGGTGGGGTCGATGCGGTGGAGCTGGTAGAGCGGGATGCAGTCGAGCTTGAGGTGGCGGAGGCTGAGCTCGAGCTGCTGCTGGAGGTAGTCGGGACGGCCACAGGGCTTGGCTTTGGACGGGCCCTGGCGGGTGAGGCCGCCCTTGGTGGCGATGACGAGGTCGGCCGGGTAGGGATAGAGAGCCTCGGCAATGAGTTCTTCGGCGATGGCGGGGCCGTAGGCGTCGGCGGTATCGAGGAGGTTGATGCCGAGCTCGACGGCGCGGCGGAGCACGTTGCGGGCATCTTCGCGGCTGGGTGGCTCGCCCCAGGCGCCATCGCCGACGAGACGCATGGTGCCGTAGCCGAGGCGGTTGACGGGGAGGGCGTCCCCGAGGCGGAAGGTGCCGGAGTTGGTGGCGTTGGGGATGCTCATGAGCTCTGAGATGCGCTGGGGTTTGCCGAGCTTATCTCAGCGGGTGAGCCGTGCACTTCCCGCGGAGATGGCAAGCCAAAACGTGTGATGTTGAGCTTTGAGCGCGCGAGGTATCGGGGTGTGAGAGAAAAAGGCAGGTTCCCCGTTGGGGGAATGACAGAGAAATGCGGCCGTGGCAAGAAGCA
>CAXTGN010000221.1:0-713 GCA_964243455.1 uncultured Acidobacteriaceae bacterium | reverse complement strand
CGTGGATGAGCCAGTCGAACTGCTCGTCGGTGAGCGGGACGACGCTTAGGCGGAACTGGCGGAAGAGGATCGAGCCCTGGAAGACGGGGGCTTCGCGCATCTCCGCGAGGGGCTTTTCTCGTTTGAGGCGCTTGCCGGCCTTGAGCGTGATGAGGGGGGTCTTGCCGTCTTCGGCCAGAGAGACTTTGGCGACCTTGGCGAGGCCGATGGCGGCTTTTCCCTCGTTGGAGTGGTAGATGACGCAGTCTTCGCCTTTTTTCATATTGCGGAGCGTGGCCAGGGCTTGTGGGTTCTTGATGCCGTCCCAGGTGGTTTCGCCGTCGCCGACGAGGTCGTCGAAGCTGTATTTGTCGGGTTCGGATTTCAGGAGGTAGGGCATGGGGGTTGTAAGTTTTGGGTTCTAAGTTGTAAGTGAAGACGGCGTATCGCGCTACTTACAACGTACCACTGAGAACTTCAGCCGCCTAGGTCGAGCAGGTGGACGTGGGGGATGGGTTGGCCGAGGAAGCGTGTGCCGAGGCGGGCGAATTTCTCGATGGAGTCGGTGGCGTAGCAGGTGAAGGTAGAGGGGGTGTCTGGGGTGGCGCTGCCCTTCCAGTGGATGCGAGCGGCATCGGCGGTGGCGGCGGCAGAGTCGACAACGGGGGCTGGGCAGCCTAGATCGCGGAGCGTGTCGGTGATGACGGATTCAATGAGGGGGTAGTGGGTGCAGC
>CAXTGN010000220.1:7224-7835 GCA_964243455.1 uncultured Acidobacteriaceae bacterium | reverse complement strand
GGCATCCGCGGCAGCGTACTCATAGGGCAATTTCTCCCACGCCATCTCGCCGGTGAGCTGGCCCGCGGTCTGGCTGAACTCGTGCGGCATCTTGCCGTCGGCGCGCTGGCGGCGGATCAGAAACGTGAACGCACGTCGTGCAAGCGCCCTGTCGCCCTCACTGTCGATCGCATACATCGACCACAGCGTGTCGCGGCCGAAGAACCAGCCAAAACCTGGGCGGGCGGAGTCGAAAGCCGGGAACCAGCCCGCAACGAGGCCGGTTTCGGCGGGCATCGTGCCCGTTGCGGGGATGGTCGCCTGGGACGTCTCAATGGCGAGCTCGGCCCATTGCAGTGCCTGGTCGAAGCGCGGGTCGGGCGTGTGCGCGACGGTGCGGTGGTCGAAGAAGTGGGCGTAATAGGCCTGCGTCCTCGCATACATCTGCGGAAGCGCCTGATTGGTCGCAAGCAGCCGCTGTCGAAGAGCCGCCATGCCGGCCCCGGTATTTGTCTCTCCCGGACGGCCCACTTCGCAGAGCAGCGGGAAAAGATGATTGGCGTCGCGGGCCGGGTCGAAGTGCACCCGGAACTCGACCGGCAGTGTACGCGGGTGCTCCTGGTAGGGCGACA
>CAXTGN010000220.1:0-7214 GCA_964243455.1 uncultured Acidobacteriaceae bacterium | reverse complement strand
GGTACGGGCTGATGGGACCGGACGTGGCGTTCGGCATGCCGATCATGCCGAAGACGTGCGGGTTATCGGTGCCGAGCTCATAGACGCCACCGCCCCCCAGCGCGTGCCAGCCCCATCCGGGCTGACCCCACTCCGGCGCGGGCCACATCCCGAGCAGCGCGGGGGTAAGCGAGACGATCAGCGTGGCGGGCCGGATGGACTGCATTTCGAAAAGGATCTGCCCGCCCAGTCCGGCATTCGGGTCCTCCGGATTGTCCGGGTCGCCTGCCGGAACGAACATGTGCTGTCGCACGGTGACTGCAGCGTGGCTGTAAGTCAGCGTCGTGTGATCCGGGGCTACCTCGAGATCGGCGGCCAGGGGATTCAGGTCAATCGGCACGGGATAGCCGTCAACCTCCGCACTCAGGTGCAGCGCGGAAAACAGCTTGACGGGAAGTTGCCAAAGCTCCACCGTGCCGTCCTGCATGCCAAGGATCGCGCCGGACCGTCCCGTCACCGTGAAGGGATGGTCCGGCAGCGCCGGCTGATGAATCGTCAACGGATTCCCCCGTGAGAACGGCAAACGATCGATCGGGCGAAGGACACCCGCCGACTGCCCACAGGCAGCAGAGGCGGTCAGCAGAAGAGCGCAGAGAGATAGTGTGCGAACGGACATGGGGAGTGCGACAGAAGCGCGTCCGGGCCATTAAAGCAGATGCACCCATGGATTGCCGACAGGTCGATCCTTCGGTGGATGACAACACACCCGCGCGCAGGGCAGTATGAGCGTAATGCGAGATTGGTTCAGACCGAAAAGCTGGGCGCTGGGATGGGTGGCCGTGGGAAGCCTGTGTCTCGGTATCGTGCGCTGGCAACATCCGGTGCCCGCGGCCGCCTTTGCGGATAAGAAAGCGGAAGGCGCAGAGCTGTTCGCCACGCGCGGCTGCGCGCACTGCCATGGCGACAATGGGCAGGGTACCGATCGCGCACCCGCCCTGCGGGAGCTCCGTAAGAAGCTCAGCGCGCAAAGAATCAACGACCAGATCGTGCACGGCGGGCAGGGTATGCCGGCGTTCGGGGATTCCCTGAAGCCGGACGAGGTCGAAGATCTGGTGAGCTTCCTGCGCGCCAAGAAGTGGACCCCTCCACCGCATCCTGCAGGGGCGCCAGCGAGTCCAGCGCCTGCGCCGCAAGCCGCGCCAGAGCCGTAGGCTAAGGCAGCATCAGACGGACGTCTGTTGCGGATCGGTGGTCGCGGACTGAGCTGACAGCCGCGTCAATGGGAAGGCCTCCGGGTACTGTTCCCGCACAAAGGCCATCATCTTTTCGCGAACGATGCAGCGCAGATCGAAGTTCTCGCTGGCATCGGCGGAGCTGACCAGGCAACGGAGCTCCATGGTGCGGTCCTTGAGGTCGGTCACCTGCAGACCGCAGATCTTGCCGTCCCACTGTTTCGACTCGGACACAATGCGCAAGAGTTGCTCGCGCAACGGCTCGACCGGCACAGTGTAGTCGAGATAAAGAAATGCCGTGCCCATGATGTCTGAGGATTTGCGTGTCCAGTTCTGGAAGCTGTTTTCGATGAAATAGGTAAGCGGCACGATGAGGCGGCGGAGGTCCCAGAGGCGAACGACGACATAGGCCGTGTTGATCTCCTCGATGCGGCCCCACTCGCCCTGCACAATCACCACATCGTCGATGCGGATCGGTTGCGTCAGTGCGATTTGCATGCCGGCGAGGAAATTGGAGGCCGTGGACTTCGCAGCTGTAGCCAGCACGAGTGAGGCCAGCCCGGCAGACGCGAGCAGGCCGGTTCCGGCGCGCCAGACCCGGTCGTCGTGGAACGTGTACAGGGCCACACCGATTGTGAGGATGGCGATGAAGCCGATGAGGATGCGGCGAAAGACCTGGAATTGCGTGTGGACGCGGCGGGCCTGGATGTTGTTCTCGCCGTGGAGATCGAAGCGTCGTAAAAAGACGTTCTGAAAGACATACACCGTGCCAATGGCGAACCAGCCAATGGACAGCACTGTGGCAATAGCGAGGGTCTCGCGCAGATTCGCGTGCCATGCGTCCGAGACGGGAACGAACGGCTCGACGAAGAACAGGCAGGTGATCACAAAGATGGCGCGAGCCGGCAAGGCAAGGTATTCGCGCAGACCCAGGCGGAGCGCGAGCGATTCGCTCAGCCGCTTGCCATGGAGGAGACGGAACAACACCCAGTGAATCGCGTTTGAAAAGACGATGGCGGCGCAGAAAAGAAAAAGCGCGAGGAACCAGCCGTGCCAGATGTGAAGCAGGCGCATGGGGTCTCCTGCGTACAGGGTAGCTGCACGGGAAGGGCAGCAAGGAGCATCGGTTTATTGAACGAAATTCGGTGCCCCTCGCCCTGACGCTACACGTTGAACTTGAAGAAGAGGATGTCGCCGTCCTTGACCACGTACTCCTTGCCTTCGGAGCGCAGAAGGCCGGCTTCTTTGACGGCCTGCTCGGAGCCCAGCCGGAAAAGATCGTCCGAGGCATAGGCTTCGGCACGGATGAAGCCGCGTTCGAAGTCGGTGTGGATCACGCCGGCCGCGCCAGGGGCTTTCGTACCGCGCGTGATCGTCCACGCACGGACCTCCTGCACGCCCGCGGTGAAGTAGGTGATGAGGTTCAGCAGGTGATGCGCGACGTGGATCAGGCGGTCCAGGCCGGGCTCGGCCAGGCCCAGGTCGGCGAGAAACTCCCCGCGCTCGTCGGGTTCGAGCAGGGCGATCTCGGATTCCAGCGCGCCGCAGATGCGGACGACCTCGGAGCCCTCTTCGGCCGCGCGTGCCTCCACCTTGGCAGTGTGGCCGTTGCCCTCGGCCAGGGAGCCCTCGTCCACGTTGGCGACGTAAAGCATCGGCTTCGCGGTGATCAGGTGCAGGTCGTAGGCCGCAGCGCGCTCGTCATCGGTCAGGTCGACCGTGCGGGCGGGCTTGCCAGCTTCCAGTGCTGCCTTGAGCTTCGCGACCGCCGAGCCTTCGGATTTGATCTTGGCATCGGTTGTGTTTTTCAGCAGCTTCTCGAGACGCTGGGAGCGCCTCTCTACCGTGTCCAGATCGGCCAGCAGGAGCTCGGTATTGATGGTGTCGATATCAGAGAGCGGGTCGACGTGACCGGCGACGTGGACGACCTCCGGGTCTTCGAAACAGCGGACCACGTGCGCAATGGCGTCCGTGGACCGGATGTGGCCCAGGAACTGGTTGCCGAGCCCTTCGCCCTTGGACGCGCCGGCGACCAGGCCGGCAATATCGATGAACTCCATTGTGGTTGGGACGAGGGACTTGGGCTTGATCAGGGCGGCGATCTTGTCCAGCCGCGGATCAGGAACGGAGACGATGCCAACGTTCGGGTCGATGGTGCAGAACGGGTAATTCGCAGCCTGTGCCTTGGAGGCGGTGAGCGCGTTAAAGATGGTGGATTTGCCTACGTTCGGCAGGCCGACGATGCCGCAATTGAGAGCCATACAAGAACAGGTTACAGGGCCGGCTCGGCCGAGGCCGGAAAGCGGTAACTCGCAACCGGTGGATGCATTTATTACCAAAAAGTTGCATTCGGCTCCCAGAAAAGTGCTACTGTGAACCTCGCTGACCAAGCTGACGAGTTTACGGGCGGATAGGGCGACGCGTGTAAGGAAGCCGAGCCATCCCGACCTTCTCCCGAAGAAGCGGAAACGGCAAGGGAGAGAAGCCCTGGCTTGAGCCCGGTACTGATCGTGCTGTGCGTTATCTGATTGATCGCTTTTGCAGACATTCCCGAGGAGAGCCCCATGCGTACTTCGTCCTTTATCGTTCGCTCCGCCATCGCCCTTGTAGGGCTGGCACTTGTGTCCCCGCTTTCCACCCTCGCCCAGACGTTTGCTGCCCCAACCGGAACGGATGCGGTCATCACGGGACCCCTGCCGAACTCCGCTACCAAGGCCAATGTGCCCCGGCACGCGGAGGACAAACTGCTTTACGGTCGGGTTCGCGACGGCGTATACACCGTGGACGGTATGGTGGCCAAAGTGCAGCTGAACTACGACGTTAACGGCGCGCGCTTTCTTTACATGTTCGTGCCCGGCGTCGGTACGGCCGTGATTTCGACCACCGCCGATACGGAGACCGTCACCACGGAAGCCGGGTTGCGCGAGAATGAACTCAACTTTTCCGTCGGCGATCATCGATTTAAGCTCACGGGCATTGCGCTGGCTAACAACAAGGGTCACGTGCCCGAACACCTGTATGTAAAGCTGGACCGCTCGGCGTGGCAGCTGAACCGCCACCCCATGATCGGTTTTGGTACTGCCTCGCAGATGCCGTACCAATGGCCTGGAGCCCTGGCGTCCACGCCGACTGCGGAACAGGTGGAAGAGAGCCAGCTGGTTCCCCCTGTACCGGCCAGCTTGTTGCCGAGCACGAAGTCGGTAGTGCCTGTCGCGACATCTGCTCCGGTCGCAGTCAACCCCGCGGCACTTCGTCCCGTGGCGATGAAGTAGGAAGGTCGTCTGGCCCGTTTTGGGCCTGGGCGCAGCAGGAGCAGGGTCTTCACCGCTGAACCGAGGGACGCAGGGCGCAACTGCCCCTGCGTCCTTCCTGTCTTGCCGGGCATCGTATGGCAGGCGGAAAGCGCGAGGTACCCACGTCGGTGAGAAGCCGGGACGGCCGGATCTCTGCTCTATCGATCGCCGGTGTCCAGGGAATGAGGGCATATGCAGATAGGCATTGACACCTTTGTTGAAGTCATGACGAAGCCGGGCGAAAGCGCCGCCAGGCTGGGCGTTGAGCGCGTGCAACAGATGCTGGAAGAGGTGGAGCTCGCGGACCGGGTAGGTCTCGACTCCTACGCCATCGGCGAACACCATCGCGAAGAGTATGTGGCCTCTGCGCCCGTGGTCCTGCTGGCTGCGGCGGCGGCCCGCACGGAGAAGATCCGGCTTTCCAGCGCCGTCACCGTGCTGAGCTCCGACGACCCGGTCCGGGTCTTCCAGCAGTTTGCGACGTTGGATCTCATTTCCAAAGGCCGCGCCGAAATCATTGTGGGCCGTGGCTCCTTCACCGAGTCGTATCCGCTTTTCGGATTCGATCTTCGCAATTACGACGAGCTCTTTGCCGAGAAGCTCGATCTGCTGCTCCACCTCCGTGATGAGGTAAAGGTGCACTGGCAGGGCAAACACCGCGCTTCCCTCACGGGGCAGAGTGTGTGGCCGCGGCCGGTGCAGCCCGTATTACCAATCCGTTTGGGCGTGGGTGGTACGCCGAACAGCTTCGCGCGGGCTGGCCTGCTGGGTCTCCCGTTGACTGTGGCGATCATCGGCGGTGAGCCGCACCGGTTCCGTCCGCTGATCGACCTGTACCGCGAGAGCGGCAAGCGTGCGGGCCATGCGCCGGAGTCGCTGGATGTGGCTGTGCACTCGATCGGCTATGTGGCCGAGACGGATCAGCAAGCGGCCGACGAGCTATGGCCAGCCTATGCGCATACCTTCGGCCGCCTCGGGCGCGAGCGTGGCTGGGCGCCGTCAAGCCGCGCGGCGTTCGACGCACAGCGTGGGCCGACGGGGGCTTTCGTGATTGGATCGCCGAAGACCGTTGCAGCCAAGCTGCGGCACATCGACGAAGCGCTGGGCGGCGTTTCGCGCGTCAGCCTGATGATGAGCGGCGGGCCGATCCCGCATGCGGGCATGCTGCGCTCCATCGAGCTCATGGGAACGGCCGTCAAGCCCGCGCTGGCCGGCGAACTCGTCAGCGCGTAGCGGGTAAAGTAAAGCGGCATGGCGTCGAAGCCATGCCGCTCTTGTCTTCCGGAACTCCAGCTTTACGGCTTAGCCGGTCCCTTGTTCAGTGCGTAATGGTCATACCAGTCGAACCATCGCTGGTAACGATCGCGGATGAAGCTGGGACGGGTGAAGCCGTGAAACTCGCCCGGGTAGACGACAAGCTCGGCGGTGGTGCCGACGCTGCGCAGTGCCTGGTACATCTGTTCGCCGCCCTGGATGGGCACGTTGTAGTCCTTGTCGCCGCCCATAAAGAGCGTGGGCGTCTTGATGCGGTCGGCATGCAGGAACGGGTAGGAAAGCTTGATGTAGAGATCAAGATTCTTCCACGGCGGTGTCAACTCGTTTTCGTATTGCAGGATGTACTGATCGATGCCGTAAAAGCCCAGCAGATTGCCCATTCCGGCACCGCTGGACGCGGCCTTGAACCGTGTCGTGGAAGCAATCGAGTAGTCCGTGAGGATGCCGCCATAGCTCCACCCACCGACGACCATCTTGTCGGCATCGATGTCGCCAGTCGCGACCGCGGCGTCGACCGCGGCCATGAGGTCGAGGACCTCCTTGTCACCCCAGTCTGCGTTGATCGCCTCACTGTAGGCATGACCGCGTCCCGTGCTGCCGCGGTAGTTCACGTTCAGCATCGCGTAACCGTGCGCGGCAAACAGCTGCCGCTCTGCGCTGAAGCCGTGCGCATCCTGCGCGGTAGGGCCACCGTGGATGAACAGCAGCAGCGGAGCTTTTGTGCCCGGTGTGTAGCCGACGGGCATGGTCAGCAGGCCGTGCACCTCGCTGCCGTCCGAGGTTTTGCCGGAGATGTCCTGCGTGGGCGCAAGCTGCAACGAAGCGATCAGGGCATCGTTGTGATGCGTCAGCTTGCGAAGCTCCTTGCCTTCCAGCGCGTAGATCTCGGCTGAGGTGCTGTCCGTGGTCCACAGCAGCGCCGTGTGCCCGCCGCCTCCATCCAGACCTATCGCTTCCCCCTGTGCCTCAGTCAAACGCCGCACAGAGCCTTTGCCGTCGAGCGGGATCTCCGCCGCGTATTGTACGCGGTCGTCCTGCACCTCGGTGAGCACGTGCTTGCCGCTCGCGCTGAGCACCGGGCCGCCTACCCACTGGTCCAGCTTCGGGGCAAGCATCTCCACGTTGCCGTCGGCAACGGACACGGCCGCCATCTGCGGCATGTCGTAGATGGCGTAGTGCGGCGTCAGGCCCTGCCGATAGACAACGCGTTGCGAGTCGGGCGTCCAGGCAAGCGGTGGCTCGTCGGCTCCCGTGAAGGTTGTTAGCTTGCGTGGCGTGGAGCCCGGCGTGGCGGCCGTGACAAAGACATCAGGGTTGTTGAAGCGGTCCGGGTCAGGCTGAGTCTGGTTGCTGACAAACGCGATCTGTTTGCCGTCAGGGCTCCACTCGGCGGCTTCTTCGGCATACGACGTATCGCCGGTTGGGGGAGCGTTCG
>CAXTGN010000219.1:0-7854 GCA_964243455.1 uncultured Acidobacteriaceae bacterium | reverse complement strand
CTCTGACCCTCGTTGAACCAGCACAGGATTGAGCCTATTGTCAAGTAATGGTCCTTAACGATTTTTCCCAGACATTTCTGTTCACCTTCCGCTGCAACGGCGACGCACATGGGGAGCCCCTAGTAGAAACCCTGGTAGAGCAGCTCGCAGGCTATGACCCCTCCGCTGCTGATGATGCGTACAGGTCCGCTTGGTACGGCAAGGAAAGAGACTTCTTTCCCATGCTGGAGAAGCTGGGCTTTGCTGCTTTCGACATTCAGGGAGTGAAAGGCGCTCTACATAGCCATTGTGATGCTGACCGTCGACTGGACGTGACACCTGATGCGTTGCATGCGGCGGGTTTTCAGGAGCTTGTCTATACGGCCAAGTAGCACCCTTCCGAAACGACTTTGTGCGTTTCGGAAGCTACTTCCTTGCGGGACCTCCGTCCTGCCTACGCGGGCGTGCTCAATTTCGAGCGCGTGTTTATCTGTCGATAGCTTTTGCTCTCTGGCTGCGTATGCCACATCCGTAGTGTGGACAAGCACCGGGCGCGTCCATAGCCTGTAAGAGGTCATGCGCCAGAGCATCCTCATCTGCGGACACAACCCAACGCTGCTTCTGACACGCACGCTTGTTCTGGAGCATGCGGGATTCCGCGTCAAAACCTTGAGCGACATTTCTGAGTTATCAGAAACCGCTGAGGAGCGTCTTCTCCTTTGTCCGACACTGGGCGAGACGGAGCAGCTCGAAGCCATCAGGCTTACACGGATCAAGTGGCCTGACGCGAGAATCCTTGTGGTAGGTGAAGACCGGGTCGTCGAAGACGATAAGGTGTTCAGGATGTCGTCCTTTGCAGGGGCGGAAGTCCTCATCGAAAACGCGCGATTGCTACTGCAGTAGAACCATTTGGACCTAAGCCGACACCGCAGCTACCTTTCCCGGCACCTTCTTTGTGGACAACTTGCATCTGAAACGGAGGGACATGAGCCGTTGTTGGGCTGTGTTGATTGCAGAGTGTAAAGGGCCGCGAGTGGACGATCCGAGGATAGTGGAGCTGCAGAATGAGGCAGTCGCGCTTACAGAGACCCTCCGCAAATCAGAGGAACGGGCAACTGCGGGTCAGTTGGCGCTTGAACTGATGCATGAGATCAGAAACCCTCTTGAAGCCTTAGGACACCTGACCTATTTAGCTCGTGAAGAGTCCACGAACCCTGAGGCGGTCAGACGGTACCTCCTGATGGCCGACGAGCAGCTGGTCCAGCTTCGCCATATCGCGAGTCAAACTCTCGGCTTCGCCCGGTCGTCAGCTTCAACCAAACCCATGTGTCTGGTAGTCCTGACGGAAGCAGCTTTAAGGGTTCACCAAAGGGCCATAGAAGCGAAACGAATTCACATCGTCCGCCAGCTGCCTGATCGACTACAAGCGAGTGTGTATCGGGGGGAGTTGCTGCAAGCCATATCAAACCTGATCATCAACGCGATCGACGCGCTTGAGAATGGCGGTACGCTATGTCTGCGATTACGTAAGCATGAAGGAGCCGTCTGTCTCACCATCGCCGACAACGGACACGGGATCGCACCGAAACAGACTTCTTCTATCTTTGAGCCTTTCTTCTCTACAAAGGGCGAAAAGGGTACTGGTTTAGGACTGGCGCTAACCCGAAAGATCATCGATCACCATCAGGGAAGCATCCGGGTGCGAAGCAGTGTGCAACCGAACAGGCGCGGGACGTCCTTCCGGCTTCGTATCCCGGCATAGTCCGGGGTGGTTTGCGGTTGTCTTTGCAGGGTCAGTGCCCCAATGACCTGTCGGATGTCGTCCGTGGGAACTCCGCATTGGTGTATTGCTGCAACTTCTAAGCCTTGTTCGTCTAGGCGGAGGGCCCGAAAGTAACGTGCGATCAGATGAGAAGAGTAATCCTGTCGGCAGCTCGTCGAACAAGCTTAACGACCTACACGAGGCACTGAGAGCGGTTTCTGAGAGCGAAAGTCGCTGCGAGCTCTTGTGAAGGCCAGTTCGGACGCGGTCTACCGGATGAGCGCCGACTGGAGTGAAATGCGCCAGATGGAAGGCACCATGCAAGAGCGCCTATTCCTTGCGGAAACAGAAGCGCCAAACCGGAACTGGCTGGAGGACTACATCCTTCCGGACGACCAACTGCGTGTGTGGACCGAGATCCAGGAGGCAATCCGGGCGAAGAAGATCTTCGAGCTGGAACATCGCGTGCGGCGTGTCGATGGAACCCTTGGCTGGACTCATTCGCGTGCCGTGCCTGTTTTCAATGAGGACGGGGAGGTCACCGAATGGTTTGGGATGGCCAGCGACGTCACAGCCAGCAAGCAGTCGGCTGCCGCGCTGATCCAGAACGAAAAGTTGGCCGCAATGGGGCGGCTTGCGGCCTCGATCGCCCACGAGGTCAATAACCCGCTGGAATCCGTGACGAATCTTATCTATCTGGCCCGCGCCAGCGGGAATCCTGAGGATTCAAGAAACTACCTGGACATGGCGGATCGGAGCTGCGTCGCGCGGCTGCGATCACGAGTCAGACCCTTCGGTTCTACAAACAGTCGACTGATCCCATCGAGGTAACGAGCGAAGATCTTATTGACGGCGTCCTCGGTGTTTACCAGGGACGGATCGTGAACTCGAGGATTCGGGTCGGGAAGAGGCTTACCGCGCCGCAGTCGATCCGTTGTTTCGATGGGGAGATACGCCAGGTTCTCAGCAACTTCATTGGAAACGCTATCGACGCCATGCATCCGCTAGGGGGCCGGCTCCTGGTGCGCAGCCGCAGGGCCGTGAGCGAGACCGGGCGGCGTGGTCTGGTGATCACAATTGCAGATACTGGCCATGGCATGTCGGCGCAGTCCCGTTCAAAGGCTTTCGAGGCCTTCTACACCACCAAGGACATCGGGGGCACCGGATTGGGACTCTGGGTCAGTAAAGAGATCCTGGACCGACACCATGGGTGCATCTGGTTGAAGAGCTCTCAAGACGAGGCTCACAGAGGAACGGTGATTCAGCTCTTCCTGCCCTATGAAGCTGCAAATCGGTAGGACCGGACCATCGGACAGGTTCCAATGGTCTCCTCGTGCAGGGTGATGTAAGTCCGTGATGTTCAGGGAGTACAGCCCTTGAGGCTCCGAACGTTGGCAGCCTGTAGCCCCTTTTCTCCCCGCTCGATGTCGAACGCCACGGATTCGCCCTCTGACAAAGACTTGCAACTTCGGTCTAGATCGAGCTGAAATGGCAAAAAAGCTCCAGTTGGTTCTCACTGCAATTAAGCCGTACCCTTTTGCGTTGTTGAACCATGCAATCTTGCCTGTGTGCTGTGCCCTCCAGAAAGGATGAGGTCAAACGTCGCGAACAGACCTTCCAGCCCTAAGCATACCTTTTGGGCGGGGTAGATCTTCTCACCCGGAAGTGGCAAACCTGCATTCCATTCAGAGTAGATTCCTGCCGTCCGTTATCTAGCCCCGTCTTTGAGGAATGTTCACATTGGACCGCGATCGGCATAATTCTGGACACTTTAGCGCATACTAGGTAGAAGCCCTCCAGTTTTGAAAAGTGTGATATCGCAAGCTCATGGTGGGCTGGGCGCCTAGGTGATCCTGAAGATGACGACGCATGGTTTAGCCGATTGGCTCTTGGCGGATATCCGTCTCCCGAAGGGAGTGCACAGTGAACCCGAACCGGTTCATGCGTGGTGGCGTGTGATGTGCCTCACTGGAGTGGATTACTTTTCGACCCTCGGGTACCAGCCCGGCATTGCATTCCTTGCAGCGGGTGTCCTTTCGCCCATAGCCACATTAGTCCTGGTTTTGGTGACGCTCTTTGCAGCGCTTCCCTTGTATCGGCGCGTCGCAGGCGCCAGCCCGAACGGACAAGGGAGCATCGCCATGCTGGAGCGTTTGTTTCCGGAGTGGGGCGGAAAGATCTTTGTTCTTGTTCTGCTCGGTTTCGCCTCGACCGATTTCATCATCACCATGACTCTTTCGGCCGCGGATGCGGCTGCTCACTTCATTCACAACCCGTATGCGCCGCACTGGCTCAGCTCACAGATGCTAGTGACCCTTCTGCTGCTCACGGGACTGAGTGTCATCTTCCTCAAAGGCTTCAAGGAAGCCATCGGGATCGCGGTCGTTCTTGTGGGCTTGTATCTTGCTCTGAACGCGGTCGTGACAGCAAAGGCGTTCGTAGTCGTAATGCACCACCCCGAGCTGATCCCACAATGGCGAGATGCACTCTTCGCACAGCACTCCAACTGGGTGACGATGCTGGGCCTGTCGCTTCTGCTCTTCCCCAAGTTGGCGCTGGGGTTATCAGGGTTCGAGACCGGTGTCGCAGTGATGCCTTTGATCTCTGGCACAGATCTGCGAGACCGGATTCGGAACACCCGCAAATTGTTGAACACTGCCGCCATCATCATGAGCATCTTCCTCATGGCGACGAGTCTGGTAACGACGCTCCTGATTCCACCAGCTGCCTTCGCAGAAGGAGGGCCGGCGAATGGCCGTGCGATGGCCTTCCTTGCCCATCAGTACTTCGGAAGCGCTTTCGGTTCGATCTATGACCTAAGCACGATTCTGATCCTAGCCTTTGCCGGAGCTTCCGCCATGGCGGGTCTGCTTAACCTGATTCCCCGCTATCTTCCGAGGCTGGGCATGGCCCCGGAGTGGGCGCTCGCCTCGAGGCCTCTGGTGCTGGTCTTCATGGGTGTCGCATTCCTCGTGACGGTTGCTTTTCACGCGGATGTCGATGCCCAGGGAGGCGCCTACGCGACCGGCGTTCTGGTACTGATTACCTCGGCAGCGGCTGCGGTGACCATCTCGCTCTGGAAGAACCGGATGCGCTGGGTCTACCTCGTTGTAACGCTCATCTTTGTGTACACAACAGCGTTGAACATCTGGGAACGACCCGAGGGCCTGAAGATCTCCTCATTCTTCATTCTTGCGATCATCTGCGTGTCGGTCATCTCTCGGGCGATGCGATCCACGGAGCTGCGAGTGACCGACGTCGAACTCTCGGGGGAAGCCTCAGGCATCCTCGAATGTGAAAAGGGTCAGGTAATGCGCCTCGTCGCTCGCCGGCCACGGCCCGAATCAGCCAGTGATCTGGACAGGATCGACGGAATGGTCCGGGCCAGGTTCGGCCTATCTGAGACCGAAGCGATCTATTTTCTCGAAGTGGAGCGAACAGATGCATCCGACTTTGACCAGTGTCTTTGTATCGAGTTGCGGAACGTGGGCAGCCACAAGGTCCTGTACGCAAAGAGTCCTGTAGTTGCAAACTCGATTGCCGGCTTCCTGATTTATTTGGAGAAGCACACAGGATGTGTTCCTGAGGTGTATTTCAAATGGAAAGAAGGAAATCCAGTTGCGAACGTCTTCCGGTTCATCTTTCTGGGCGAGGGCGATGCGGCGCCGATCACCCATGAAGTGTTGCGCAGGGCGGTCTCCGATCCTTCCAGGCGGCCGATTGTGCATGTCAGCTAGATACCTCCCCGATCGTCATGAAGTTGCTGTGGGTGTCGGATCCGAGCAGTTTTCGTGTAGGGTGATTGAGTTTGGGCCTGTCGCTCGACGAGCATGAGGTGCGCTCCTGGTCGTGCGTGCCTAACGTTCGACGGCCTCAAATGGTAGAAACACCGACACAACCGTACCGGTGTGCCCTGGCATCTGGCTACTCCTCAGAGTGAGCCGACCATCGTGCCGGCCGACAATCTCTTGGCTGATCCAGAGCCCTAGTCCAGTTCCACCGATGCCCTTGGTCGTGAAAAACGGCTCTGCCGCTTTCTGGCGAGTTTGCGCGGACATCCCAGGGCCCGTATCGCCCACGGTAAGCACGATGCCTCTACGGTTCCTGGGCCAGTCTGTGGCGTCTCTGCTTCGCAAGAGCAGACGACCTCCGTCCGGGTGCAACGCATCGATCGCATTACCCACAAGGTTGCTGAGGACCTGCCGAATCTCTCCTTCAAAACAAAAGATCCTGCTGTTCGCGCGCAGCGACCGCTCTACCCGGACCCGCGAGTTCACGACACGCCCATAGTGAATGGACAGCACGCTTTCGATCAACTCCTCGCACGAGACCTCAGTCGGATTGGTGGACTGCTTGTGAAACCGCAAAGTCTGATTCGTGATAGCCCCTACGCGCCGAAGCTCCCGGTCCGCGGTCGCTAAATAGTCCTGAATATCAAGGGGCTCCGTGCTGGTTCGAGCTAAGTAGAGCAGGTTGGTCACGGATTCCAACGGATTGTTGATCTCATGGGCAATCGAAGCTGCCAGACGCCCCACTGCGGCCAACTTCTCATTTTTGATCAGAGCGGCTTCTGCTTTGCGCCGATCGCTAATGTCATGAAAGAACACCGCGATACCCTCGTCACTAGGAAATGCGTACACCTCGAACCAGCGATCAAGGGGAGCTGGATAGTGTTCTTGAAACTGCACCGCAGTTCTGGTCTCCATTGCGAATCGGTACTGCTTTCCGAAGTTGCTTGCCTCCGCCGCTGGAAACATCTGCCACACGTTCTCTCCCAGAAGAGTTCGCTCCCCCTGCAGCAGCTTGAGGGCGTGTTGGTTTAGAAACGTGAACCGCCAGTCACGATCCAGCATGAACACAGCGTCGCTCGTCGATTCGAGGGTGGATCTGAGTCTTGCACCTAGTTTCCAGAACTCTTCCTTTTGTCGCTGGAGATCGGCAATGACATCTTCCAGCCGGCTAGTCTGATAGAGCGCGGCTGCTTCCAGCGCAGGGATGAGCAGGCGTAAGGTGGCGATCTCAGATCGAGTCTGGTCCTGGTCGACTGTGCGTACGGCATTCCTTTCGTTTAGCGCGATGTCTCCGGCGAAGATCGGTCCCCAAGTAAAGGGCAACAGGACGAGCTTCACGCTGAGCGCCAGTGTCCGGAACAGGTTGGCGACTTCGCGATTGAGGTGAACCTTTGAGAACAGGATCACTGCAAACAGGTCGCCCGAAGGCAGCAAGCCACCAAATCCCAGCACGGATCGGATGCCATGCTCCAAAACAAAGTGCTGGGCCGGGATGAAGTGGCTTCCAGTTGCTTCCTCCACATGGAAAACACCATATGTACGCTCGTCGGCTTCAAGGAGCAGGTCTTCAGTGGGTGCCATGACGGCATTGATGTCGATCCCCAACTGGCGTATGAGCTGGACAATCATGGGTGCCCGTTCTACTGCTTCAGCGTTCTCGAGAGGAATCACACGGTGACCTGTGGACCCTGCGGCAGTTTTCCAGGCTGCCAGATCGCCATCAGTGGCGAGCAGGGTTAGGCAACGACCTCCAGGAGCAGGCTCACGCCCGAGCGACGCCAAGGCCTTCGCCTTCAAAGAGGCAGGCAAGGTTTCCAGGCGTTGGGTCTTAAAACAACGAACCAGGGCGCAGTCACTGGAAGCTGATGCTGACTGCCGAAACGCCCGATAGAAGTACTGCACAAGTACCTGTGCTGCCTCTTCCATGCTGCTGGCGGCCCGCGTAGCTGAGCGGATGTGACATCCGCACTCAATCATGCCCTTAAGCCCGAACTGAGCCAGCTCATGATGTCGGTGCAAGGTGTCAGGAACAGGAGCCTGATCGGTTTCAATAAAGGACTCCCAAACTTGCAAGAGGCACGCTCCGTACAGACTTTAGCATCGCTGCAGTTCTGATCTGGTCCCACATTGCGTATCAGCAGGGCACTTCGGCTTCTGAGGTCGCCAAGGTGGCGTAATCGCGCCCAAGGCACAGCTACAAGATGACGTGAGCTGTCGCTTGGGGCAGCTTACGCTCGTCTGATATCGAACATTCTGTTTCGTTTGGTTGTAGGCGCTCGTTAGAAGTGTCATGTTCCCGCCCATTAGAACTGTCAGGTTCTA
>CAXTGN010000218.1:0-7903 GCA_964243455.1 uncultured Acidobacteriaceae bacterium | reverse complement strand
CCAGCAAAGGGCTATGACTGCGGCCGGCCGCGCATCGGCCAGCAGTGGTATGTGCTGCAGAGGCAAACCGAAACGTGCACAGAAGGTGACCAGAGCGGCGCCGGGCTCCTGCATGGCAGCCGCTATTGCCGACCCAATCAGACCGGCTGAGAGCAGGAAGTCAGTGGGCGTGTGCAGCATGTTCCACGCGGGCCGCGCTTTCACCAGGTAGATGTATGCGCTGGCGAGCGTGCCGCATAGGCCAAACACCACACCCGCATAGGCAGCGGGCAGCATCAATGGGGCGAGGTGACGTGCAGGTCCACTCACAACATGCTGCAGCGTTGCAACCGTCGGCGCATGGGAGGGCGGCAGCGTGGCAAGCGTACCCGCCCACGCGGCGACGGCGCAGAGTCCGATGGACAGGAAGAACAGCGAGAAGAACAGAACCTCGCGGCTGAGCCACGATCGATACCACATCTTCAGCGCCCGCCACGCGTAAGCAGGACGGCCAAGATGAAAGACGGAGATATTCAGCGCGCAGGCCGTCAGCACCGTCAGAAGCGTGATTCTGTCCGTATCCAATGCGCCCCCGAGAACCAGCACTGCAAGCGTCCCAAAAGTAGCCTGCATCGCCGTGGTCATCAGCACCAAGGAGGGGTGAGCATGCTCCAGCGGCACCTGGCCGGTATCCACGCGCTCCAGCCACGCACTCGAGCGCTCAGGCAAGGTGAGCCGCGTCGTGGAGATGGTATGTCCTGCAGGCGGAAGTCCGGGCGAATCAGCCGATCCGAAGTTGGCGCGCCACTCCTTCTTGTTGACGATTTCAATCTGGATGGCGTTCTCGGGGCAGGCATTCACGCAGGCAGGCTCCAGACCTTCGAGCAAACGGCCCTGGCACATGTCACATTTGCCCACGACGCCGCGCTCAGGGTTGAATTGCGGCACCGAATAGGGGCAGTTCCATACACAGTACTGGCATCCGATGCAGGCATCCGCGGAGTGCAGCACGATACCCGTAACCTTATCCTTCGTGTAGGCGTTCACAGGGCATCCACGCAGGCAATCCGCGGTGAGGCAATGATTGCAACCCATCGAGAGGTACGTGCGCTGCGTATCCGGGTACACTCCGCCTTCCAGCTCACCCACACGACGCCACTTGATGTCCGCCGGATTGCCGTTCTGCTCATTACAGGCGATCTCGCAGGAACGGCAACCGATGCACTTGGTCATGTCAAAGTGAAAGCGGTACTGCTCTCCGGGCTCCAGCGGCCGATCGGGGATCAACGACTCGACAAGCTCTGGAGCAGCGCCGCTTCCAAGCAGTGTCATGCGCACGAGCTCTTCACTGCCAGCCTCGAGTGCGCGTTCGTGAAGGGGGAGATCCAATCTGTTTGCTCGATTCCTGCTTACTGTGGGTGTTCGTTGAGCGATGGCAAACAGCGACTTCGTTTGCGAGAGCGTTTCTTTCAACCGCTTCAGTACACGTCGCGATGGTATCGGCCGTTGTCGTGCATTTCGGACACATACTCCTTGGCTGCCTCTGCATCCATGCCGCCGTGCGTCTCGACGATGGTGTGCAGCGCGGCATCGACGTCCTTCGCCATGCGGCTCGCATCCCCGCAGACAAAGAACTGGGCGCCTTCGTTCAGCCACCGCCACATCTCCGCACCTACTTCGAGCATGCGATCCTGCACATAGATCTTGTGAGCCTGGTCGCGCGAGAACGCGGTGTCGAGCCGTGAAAGGTGGCCGGCGTCGCACATGGTCTTGAGTTCCTGGCAATACAGGAAATCAGTGCGGGCGCTACGCTCACCGAAGAAGAGCCAGTTCTTGCCCGTGTGACCGAGTGCCTGACGCTCATGCAAAAAGGCGCGAAAAGGTGCGATGCCGGTGCCAGGGCCGATCATGATCATCGGTGTGGCGGAATCCTTCGGCAGACGGAACTTCTTATTGGGCTGAATGTAGATAGGAAGCCTCTGCCCCACATCCACGCGATCCGCGAGCATCGTGGAGGCGATACCACCGCGCTCGCGGTTGTGCGATCTGTAGCGTACGACGGCCACCGTACAGTGCACCTCGCGGCCATGCGCAGTCGGCGAGGAACTGATCGAGTACAGCCGCGGCGCCAGACGCGGCAGTATCGCAACAAGCTCAGCGGCGTCCGTGATCGCCCCCGGGAAGTCGACGAGTAGGTCGATCAGTCCACGGTCGTACACGTAGGTGTCAAGGTGAACAGCTTGTTCCGGAGGCAGCAGTGCGCGGAGGGTCTTGCTTCCACTCTTTTCAGTAAAGTGCTGCACGATCTTGCGTGTGAGTCGCGTGGGCTGGAGATGATGCAGCAAGGCTTCCCGCACCGTCCTGGCGCCGGTCTTCGCAAGCTCCACAACGACCTCTCCACCGAAAGGCAAATGCGCCAGGATCTCTTCAACATGTGCAGGATCGTTCTGCGCGAGCAAACCGCACGCATCCCCAGCTTGGTATTGCAGGGCAGAATCCTCCAAAGCGAAGCTCAGGTGCATTGTGAGCTTGCTGGAGATATCGGAGGTCAGCGCGCGACGCTCACGCAACGGTGCAAGGTACGGCTTATCGCGCGTGTGCGTATGCTCGGGCTCGTGCAATGCGGCGTTGGAGAGAGCCGCGTAATTGCCCCTCCCGTTACCGGCGTTTCCTCCGGGGATGAGCTCCGGCTTTGCGGGTGCGTGAACGTGATCTGCCTGGATGGCAACGTTCGATTCGTCGTGCTTATGCGAGAGGTGCGGCTTAAGGTCACTCTTCCACTTGTCAAACGGGCCGTCGACATCGACGTCGCTTTCCGCGCGCGAGAGGAAGCGCGTCGCGCCCAGCGCCTGCAGCCTCTCATCGAGGTCCGCTCCGAACTTGCAGAAGTGCTCATAATGCTTGTCTCCGAGGCAGAAAACGGAGTACCGCAGCGTCTTCAACTCGGGCGCGGCCTCGCTGAAAAGTGCATCCCGGAAGTTCTTGGCGGAATCGGGTGGATCGCCCTCACCGTAGGTGCTCGCGAACAGCAGCGCGTTTTCCTGTTCCGCCAGCTGGGCCGGGGTCACCTTGTCCAGTGAAGCGAGCTCCGCACTGTGACCTTGCGCCTTCAGCTCCTTAACCATCTTCTTGGCCAGACGCTCTGCCGTACCGGTCTGCGAAGCGAAGTAAACACCAAACCTCAAAGCGACCGGCTGCACAGTGGCTGCAGGGGCGTTCGAGAACAGGCCGGCGAGAAAGCCATTCAGCCATGCACGCTGCTCGGGCGAGAACGGCGCGTTGTCCGGGATGTAAGGCGTTGTCTGCATGCTCGTGAAAGGAGGCCTATACGTTGTTGTTGCCGGTTGTGGTCTGGGGCGCACACATGGTGCGGAGTTCCTCCAGCGAGTGACGTCGGGCAAAGGCGAGGAAGCTCTCTTCGCGGTCCCGCGATTGATCAAAACGCGTGAACAGCCGATGCAGCGTAGGCTTCAGGTCGGTGTACTTCATGGCCGCAAACAGCTCGCGCGCTATGCCCCCATCGCTGTCCGCTCCGCCTCCCAGGTTCACCTGGTAACCCTCTTCGCCTTCAACCTTGACGCCCATCAACCCGATGTCGCCGATGTAATGCTGCGCGCAGCTATTTGAACAGCCGGTGACATGGAGGTTGATCGGTCTCGCAATCTCGAATGCACTGTCGAGCGACCGCGCGAGTTCGACCGCGTGCCCCTTGGTATCCGTCGCGGCAAAGCGGCAACCGCGATTGCCCGTGCACGCCACCGTCCCGGACAGCACACGACCGGCGGTGTAGTCCAGACCAGCCGCACGCACAGCTGCCTTCGCACCCTCGAGCTTCTGCGCAGAGATGTTGGGTACAAGCACGTTCTGCCACACGGTAAGTCGAAGCTCGCCGGAGCCAAAGCGATCCGCGATATCCGCAAGCGCGCGCGCCTGCTCTGCAGGTAACCAGCCCACGGGTACACAAATGCCAAGGTAGTGGAGCCCAGGTTGCGATTGGGGGTGCGCCTCCAGGTGCCCCGCCCGGTCAATAAGACCGCGCGCTTCGCACTGCGCCGCATCCACGTGGAGCACAGGAAAGGCGAGCTTCCGCTCCGTCTCTTCCAGGAACT
The DNA here is from genome assembly GCA_964243455.1 of uncultured Acidobacteriaceae bacterium. GTDB lineage: Bacteria > Acidobacteriota > Terriglobia > Terriglobales > Acidobacteriaceae > Granulicella. The sequence goes on along the minus strand of CAXTGN010000218.1, from coordinate 3,815 downwards.
TCGGCACACCCCAACGATCAACCAAGTACTGTAGTCGAGCCTTCTTGCGATCCGTGCGATCGCCATGTTCGGCGAACACGCGGACCATGGCAGCCGCCACAGCAACCAGCTGATCCGGACGAAGCAGCAGGCCGCAATCGGTGGCGAACTGCTTGTGTCCCGTGATGCCGCAAAGCAGAACACGAAAGTACACGCCCGGCGGTACACTCTTGCCTTCGCTGACGCGTACAGCCGCAAACCCGATGTCGTTGGTATCGGCAAGCGCGGAGATCTGGCCGCCGTTGTCGAAGGCGATGTTGAACTTGCGCGGCAACCCAAACAAGTCTCGCGAATTTGAGATGTAGTTCTGCAGCGCCTCCGCAAAAGGCTGAACGTCGATGAGCTCCTGGGGATCGTACCCACTGATAGGCGAAGCCGTTATATTCCGAATGTTGTCTGCCCCGGAGCCATGTGAACGCATGCCGAGCTTCTGAATCCCATTCAGCACGTTCACGATATTCTTCGGCTGTAGCTCGCGAAGCTGCACATTGGCGCGCGTAGTCAGGTCGAGACGACCGCACCCCCACTGCTCGGCCATCCTGGCCAGCCCGCGCAAGTGGTGGCTCGCCAGACAGCCACCCGGTACCCGCAGGCGCAGCATAAAGCTGTCCTGCGCGGGAGCAACATAGAACAGCCCGAAAAACTTCAAGCGGTAACGGCACTCCTGCTCAGGCACCTTGTCCTCGGCAGCATGCGCAACCAGCTCGTCCCAGCAGTCCAGCGGGTTTCGCTGGTACTTCCACACCTCTTCGGCACACAAATCATTGACGGGCGTGCCCCAAAAGGTAGGTTCTTCCGGCTCCGCCGCAGCAAGGTTCGCGGCAGCTGACCCTGGGTCGTTGGTGAGGGTGCCGTTCGGGAGCTCGCCCAGGTACGGTGCACGCTGCATGGCGCCGGCAAAGAAGCCCTGGAGGTATTGCTTCTGTGGCTCTGTGAACGCACCTTCCAAGAGCATCCCTTCGGAGGCTTGAGCGAGGCGCAGATCGGTTGTCGACATCAGACGGCCTCCCACGAGCAAGGGCAACCCGCGACCACCTCGATCACTGCGAGAACGCAGAGAACCACAGGCTCACGGCGGAGCGAAAGATAGCTTTGTGCAGGGAGTCCGGCGCGTCGTGGAGCCGAACGATTCGGGACCGAAGCGCTGTAGGAAAGTCTTAGCGCTCTCGGTGAGCCGAGTATAGGCAAAGCCCTGCCCTCACGCAAGCGACCTCTCATGGACCTGTGGAGCCCTGACCTGTTCTCTCATCGAAGCCGCCCGAAAAGCAGTTCACCGCGACCTCGTGGGCGACGTACTATGGAAGAACTTCACCCCAATTGCCCTTCTGGCTGGCCGGAACGCTCCCCAGCCACAAGGGCTCATCCTGGAGTGAGCTCACGAGGAAGACGATGCCGCATGCGAGCTTCGAGGGACTCCGCGTTTTGTCGCTGGAGTCGCGTCGTGCCCGTGAGGTAGAAAAGCTGATTCGCACCTACAACGGCGAACCGACTGTCGTACCTGCCATGCGTGAGCTCCCCCTGTCTTCCAACACGGCCTGTCTGGGCTTCGGCCGGCGTCTCCTGGCAGGCGATTTCGACATGGTGCTCTTCATGACCGGTGTTGGCGTGCGCACCATGATGAGCATTCTGGAAACAGAATTGCCGCAGCAGGCGATCCTCGAAGCCCTGCGCCGGACGGCGGTTGTGGCACGCGGCGTCAAACCCGGCAGCGTGTTGCGTGAGCTCGGCGTGCCCATTGCCGCGGTAGCTCCCGAGCCGGCCACCTGGCGCGAGGTCATCACCACGCTGGATGGCAGCTTCGGGGAAAAGCTGACCGACACGCGCCTCGCCGTACAAGAGTACGGGGCCTCCAATCCCGAACTGCTTGCCGAACTGGTCACGCGCTGTGCCCAGGTGACCAAAGTGCCGGTCTACCAATGGGGTCTGCCACTGGATCTCCAGCCGTTGCGCGAAAGCGTGCGCGCGGTCGTTCACGGCCATGTGGACGTGGTCCTCTTCATGACCGCTGTTCAGGTCATCCACCTCTTCCAGATCGCCTCAGAGATGGGCGTGGCCGACGATCTGCGGCACGGGCTCGCAGCCCTCGTGGTGGTCTCCGTGGGGCCGACCACGACAGAAGAGCTGCAGCACTACCGCGTGAAGCCCGACTTCGAGCCTTCAAGGCCCAAGATGGGCTTCATGATCAACGAAGCGGCACAGTATGCCGGCAAGATCCTGGCTACGAAACGAACCCCCGTGCCTCCCATGGTCGCCTCGGAGCCCGAAGGCACACCACGCGTGGCAGGTGGTGCTACGGCCGTCACCCCGTCCCGCGGTGTACTGCAGGTAGCGCCCTCAACGTCCACGATGGCCGGCTTCCTTGACGGCCTTGCGCCCCTGGATCTCTTGCAGGAGGTGTCCAGCCGCATTGCCACGTCGGACCCCCTTCACGTCGTGCTGGGCCGTATCGTGAAGCTTGTCTCCACCGTGGTTCCCTGTGATTCCTGCTTCCTGTACACGGTTGAAAACGACGAGCTCGTCCTCCGCGCCTCCAAGAATCCGCATGACGACGTTGTCGACCGGCTCAAGATCTCTGTCGGCGAAGGCGTCACCGGCTGGGTCGCGGAACATCGCGAAGCGGTCGCGATCCCCGAACGTGCCTCCGAGGACCCGCGCTTCAGTCCCTTCCTGAGCTTGCCGGAAGATCGCTTCGAGGCCATGCTCTGCGTTCCGATCCTGTGCGCCAATCGCGTGGTGGGCGTGCTCAATCTGCAGCATCGCAAACCCTACACGCATACCGAACTGCAGAGGCGGCTGCTTTCCACCGTCGGCACGCTGGTCGGTGCGGAGATGGAGCGGGCACGCCTCGAAACCGAAAATTCCGCCCTGCTCCAGCAGCTTGAAACCCGCAAGCTCGTAGACCGGGCCAAGGGCGTGCTGCAGCGGGATCTTCAGATCACCGAAGACGAAGCGTACCGCACAATGCAGCGCGAAAGCCGGGGGCGTCGTCGCTCCATGCGCGAAATCGCGGAAGCTGTTCTTCTGGCCGAAGGTCTGCGAAGATTCGAGGTCGAGAAGACCGGCCCTCGAGAGATTGCCGCAGCCGACTCCACCGCCTCGTCATAACGGACCGGGCACCCCGGCGCGATGATCCTCTTCTGGAGATAGACAGGTCCATGGTCAATTAGTTGACCGAACGCTCGCCATCTCCGGTCTATAATCCAACCTTTATTGCCTCACCCCTTTCATTTACCCTCGAGACGAACGCCGAGATCGCCTGCACCGAAGGTCCTATGACCAGTCCGTATGTTGTTCCGAGTATCGGTGAGTATCTGCGGGATCGCTTGATGCCGGTGGAAGGTGCGATTCCGCACATCGACGGCATCGATATGTTTGGCATCTCCATCCCGGCGGAAACTGTGGGCGGAGATCTCTTCGAATACATCAACTTCCAGCAGCGTTACAACCTCGACGCCCGGATCGAGCGAGCGGAACGGCTGGCCAAAGAGGCCCTCGAACCGCTTCCTCCCGGCGTCCCGATACGTACCTGTGTCGATGATCACGTGGCCTGGTTGAAGGGCACTCTTGGCTACAGGCCCGAGATGGAGACCGAGTACAGGTTTGCAAGCAGTTCTGACCAGGTGAGAGTCGCGCAGGATTTGCGGGAGCTGTATTCCACTGCGGGCGTTCTGATCGTCGATGCGCAGGGACACGGCATCATCTCAGCAAAAATCGCCTCAACAGTTCACGACACCTTCCATGCGCTCATGCTGGCTGAACTGAACCGCTATGGAAAG
>CAXTGN010000217.1:4659-7933 GCA_964243455.1 uncultured Acidobacteriaceae bacterium | reverse complement strand
TTTCCGACGGAGATGGCGTATGCGAATGAGGCCTGGGGTGGCCCGGACAACACACACAAGCTACTGAGTGACGCCAATGTGGATTGGGCGCAGCAGTTGCTGCAGGTGAAGCAATGGCAGGACCGCCACCCGGATGAGGAGTGCTGGTTCGCGTACTTTGCGTATCCGGAGATCTACCCGTCCACGTACGGCATTCGTTGTCATGCGCTGCCGACAGCCGACTCGATGGGGACCGATGGGGCGGCACTGATTCCGCCAGCGATCCATGGAACCGTGTTGATCAGTGCGGGTGACCTGAGTGGATGCGAGTGGCCTAGCGGCGACGTGAACCCGTATCGCGGCTTCCTGGCGGTGAAGCCGGACGAGACAATCGATCATGCGGTGTTTGTTTACCGTGGGCAGTTCGACATGCATGAAGTTGCGGCCCTGGCGCGGATGCAGCACAGCACGACGTTGCTGACGCAAGGGCACGTGCCCGAGGCGTTAGCCCTGGCGCGCGAGGGCGCGGTTCTTGCGCCGGGCTCCATCTACGCGCAGACGTCGCTGGGCGATGCCGCTACGGCTGCGGGCGACAAGGTCGGGGCGCGAAAGGCGTGGGAAAGCGCTATCGTATCGGCAAAGAGGCTCGAAGCGGACGCGCAGCCGAGCTATGTGCCGGATCTGGAGGCGAAGCTTGTCAAGCTCGGGCAATGATTTCAACGGAGGTGCAGGTGGGTGGAGAGACCCTTGGCTCAACCACAATACAGGGGTCTCTCCGCTCCGCAGACGGTGACGCTGTCTGCTCCGGTCGAGATGACGATCCTGTGAGGGCAAGAAAGCGGCCTCTAGCGAGGTAGCAAGAGGCTGACGATTGAGGCGCTCATGAGGTTGGCGATGGTGCCGGCGAGCATGGCGCGCAGGCCGAGGCGGGCAAGCTCGTTGCGGCGGCTGGGGATGAGTGCGCCTATGCCGCCGATCTGCATGCCCACCGAGCCTATGTTGGCGAAGCCGCAAAGGGCGAAGGTGGCGATGGCGAGGGTGCGGGTGGAGACCTCGCCAGCTTTGGCCATCTGGCCAAGCTGGGTGTAGGCGATGAACTCGTTCAACACGGCGCGTGTGCCGATAAGATTGCCGACTTTGTTTGCTTCACCCCAGGGGATGCCGATGAGCCAGGCGACCGGGGCGCAGAGTGTGCCGAGGGCCGTGCCGAGGGAGTGCGGGAAGGGGATGTGGCCGTGCGCCCAGAGGACGCCGGAGATGCCGAGCATGATGGCATTGAGCAGGCCGATCAGCGCGAGGAAGCTGATGAGCATGATGGCGACGTTGAAGGCGAGCTGGCCGCCGTCGATGGTGCCGCGCGCGATCGCGCCGATGAGGTTTTCGCTCTTGTGTTCTTCTTCGGCGGGGATGTGCACGGTGCCGAGCGTGGCGGGGACCTCGGTCTCTGGCACGAGCATCTTGGCGATGAGGATGGTCCCCGGGGCAGTCATGATGACTGCGGAGAGCAGGTCCTGCGCGCGGATGCCGAAGCTGATGTAGGCGGCCATGATGCCGCCGGACACGTGGGCCATGCCGCTGGTCATGATGCACATAAGTTCGGAGCGAGTCGCGCCGGCGAGGAAGGGGCGGATAGTGAGTGGAGCTTCAGTCTGGCCCATGAAGATGGAGGCGGCGACGTTGGTGCTCTCTGCGCCGGAGGTGCCCATGGTGCGCTGCATCAGCCAGGCCATGCCGCGGATGACCCATTGCATGATCCCGAGGTGATAGAGCGCAGCGAAGAGCGCGGAGACGAAGATGATGGTCGGCAGCACGGCGAAGGCGAGGACTTCAAGCGGGCTCTTGGGGTCACCGAGCTTACCGAAGACGAAGGCGGAGCCATCGACGGAGTGAGCAAGCAGAGAGGTTACGGCTGCCGCGCCGGTGTGGAGAATGGTCTGGCCGAAAGTCCACTTCAGGACGAGGAAGGCGAAGAGGATCTGGAGTGTAAGGCCCCAGCCAACGGTGCGCCAGCGGATCGCGCGGCGATCGCTCGAGAGAGCATAGGCGACACCGAGGAGGACAACGAGACCGAGAAGACCGGTGAATCGGGCCAAGCGCGCTCCGATGCAGAAGGGGATGCGGTGAGTGTAAAGCTTTGCGCTCTCCGCTACCTAGCTGAAGCGTGTTGGGAGGCATGGTGCGGTGGGTAGCACAAGAGTTGTGTACCATGTTTTGCACAACATCTTGTGCCAACAGCGTGTTGACGGCCCAATCCATGGGCTATAGTCAGGACACTTCACGGTGCCCTTGCCTTTGCGGTGGGGGTGAAAACGGGAAGCCGGTGAGACTCCGGCACTGCCCCCGCAGCGGTAAGCAGGCGACGAACGTCGAATGTCCACTGGCCAGTATGAGGCTGGGAAGGTCGACGGGAGGTCTGAGCCTGTGAGTCCGAAGACCTGCCATGAGGACATTCACTCGCGCCTTCGAGGGGAAGGCGACGGTGGCCAGTTCCTGGTATGCCTGCGGCGGCTTGCTGCGGGTGTTTGGGTTTCTGTGGAGACCGCTCGATGGCCACGTTCGTTGCACCGCCCGCCCCTTCTTCTGAGCTTGAGCTTTCGACTGGCGTTGCGCCGCCGCCTTCCCGTGCCGGTTTTACGCCTGGGACGCTGCAGGTCATTCGCCGCAATGGGAGCTATTCGGCATTTGACGCGGCGAAGATTGCGGTGGCGATCACGAAGGCGTTCGTGGCGGTGGAGGGATCGGGCGCGACCGCATCGCGGCGGATCCATGAGGTGGTGGCGGAGCTGACGGCGTCCATTGTGGAGACGTTGAGCCGCCGTGCGGGACAGAGTCGTGCGTTGCATATTGAGGATATTCAGGACCAGGTGGAGCTGGCATTGATGCGCGCGGGCGAGCACAAGGTGGCGCGGGCGTACATCCTGTACCGGCAGGAACGGACCCAGGAGCGCAAGCGGCGGGAGTTGGAGGTCGCGCCCGAGGCTGTTCAGGCGAGGCTGAAGGTGAAGCTGCCGTATGGGCGCGTTGAGGCGCTGGATGAGGCACGCGTTGAGGCCGATGTGCGCGACGCGTGCACGGCGCTGGAAGGTGTGGACGCAGCGGCGGTGCTGGCCGAGGTGCGGCGGAACCTGTATGACGGCATCCTGCTGAAGGAGATTGGCCTGGCGCAGGTGATGGCGGCGCGGACACTGGTGGAGGTCGAGCCGAACTATGCGTATGTGAGTGCGCGTTTGCTGCTGAAGACGCTGGAGGTGGAGGCGCTGGGCTGCGCCGGACGCTTCTCCGACGTGTCGTTCGC
>CAXTGN010000217.1:0-4649 GCA_964243455.1 uncultured Acidobacteriaceae bacterium | reverse complement strand
CTGGTGTTGCCGCGCGGCGTGCATGAGGCACAGGGCAGTGCGCAGCGGGCACGGGCTGTGGACTATCGCGAGTACTTTCCGGCGTTTGTCCGGATGGGCATTGAGTTCGAGTTGCTGGACCGTGAGCTGGTGAACTTCGACCTTGGCAAGCTGGCGGCGGCGTTGAGGCCGGAGCGGGACCGGCTGTTCCAGTTTCTCGGACTACAGACGTTGTACGACCGCTACTTCCAGCACAAGGCTGGCGTGCGGTTTGAGCTGCCGCAGGCGTTTTTCATGCGCGTGGCGATGGGTTTGGCAGTGCGGGAGATCGATCGTGAGGCGCGGGCAATTGAGTTCTATGACCTGCTTTCGAGCTTTGACTTCATGTGCTCTACGCCAACCCTTTTCAACTCGGGGACGCAGCGGCCGCAGTTGAGCTCGTGCTTTCTGACGACGATTGGTGATGACCTGGATGGGATCTTTAAGGCGATTAAGGACAATGCGCTGCTGAGCAAGTATGCGGGCGGGCTGGGCAATGACTGGACGCCTGTGCGTGGGTTGGGATCGCACATCAAAGGCACCAATGGGCAGAGCCAGGGCGTGGTGCCGTTCCTGAAGGTGGCCAACGATACGGCCATTGCGGTGAACCAGGGCGGCAAGCGCAAGGGTGCCGTGTGCGCCTACCTGGAGACGTGGCACATCGACGTAGAAGAGTTTCTGGATCTGCGCAAGAACACTGGGGATGATCGCCGGCGCACGCATGACATGAACACGGCGAACTGGGTGCCGGATCTTTTTATGGAGCGTGTGGAGGCGGATGGACCATGGACGCTGTTCTCGCCGGATGAGACGCCGGATCTGCATGACCTGTATGGCAATGCGTTTCGCGAGAAGTATGAAGCATATGAGCGCCGGGCAGTTGCGGGCGAGATGAAGATCGCTCGTACGCTGAAGGCTGTGGAGCTGTGGCGCAAGATGTTGACGATGTTGTTTGAGACAGGGCATCCGTGGATCACGTTCAAGGATGTGTGCAACCTGCGGTCGCCGCAACAGCACATGGGTGTGGTGCACAGCTCGAACCTGTGCACGGAGATCACGCTGAATACCAACGCGGGTGAGATCGCGGTGTGCAATCTGGGCTCAGTGAATCTGGCGCAGCATACGAAGGCTGGTGGGCTGGATGCGGAACAGTTGAAGTGCACCGTGAAGACGGCGATGCGGATGCTGGATAACGTGATCGACATCAACTTCTACACGGTGCCGGAAGCGCGGGCGTCGAACCTGAAGCATCGGCCTGTGGGGCTGGGGCTGATGGGCTACCAAGATGCGCTGTACACGCTACGCATTCCGTTTGCTTCGAGTGAAGGGGTCCGGTTTGCGGACGAGAGCATGGAGTTGTTGAGCTTCTGTGCGATTGAGGCTTCGTGTGAGCTGGCGCGAGAGCGTGGGGCGTATGCGAGCTTCGGGGGATCGTTGTGGAGCAAGGGCGTGATGCCTGTTGATTCGATTGCGATGCTGCGCGCGAACCGCAGGAGCGAGGTGAAGGTCGATACGGCAACGAGTGATCGGCTGGGGCTGGACTGGGATGGGCTGCGGGAGCGTGTGAGGACGGTGGGTATGCGCAACTCAAACACGCTGGCGATTGCGCCCACGGCGACCATATCGAATATTTGCGGTGTGACGCAGTCGATTGAGCCGACGTACCAGAACCTGTTCGTGAAGTCGAACATGAGTGGTGACTTCACGGTGGTGAATGGGGCGCTGGTGCGGGACCTGAAGGCTCGTGAGCTTTGGGATGAGGTGATGGTCTCCGACCTGAAGTACTTTGACGGGGCGATGGGTGCGATTAACCGCGTGCCGGAGGACCTGAAGCAGCTGTATGCAACGAGCTTTGAGATCGAGGCGACGTGGCTGATCCAGGCAGCGGCGGCGCGGGGGAAGTGGATTGACCAGGCGCAGAGCTTGAATCTGTATATGGCCGAGCCAAGTGGGCGCAAGCTGGATGCGCTGTATCGCGAGGCCTGGCATGCGGGGTTGAAGACGACCTACTACCTGCGATCGCGTGCGGCGACGCATGTGGAGCGGTCAACAACGAAGCGGAGCGATGGGAAGTTGAATTCTGTTGCCGTGACGATGAAAGCGCCGAAGCAGTGTGCGATGGATGACCCTACGTGTGAGGCGTGTCAGTAAGGCTGTAAGTTGTAGGTTTAAATTGTAAGTGCCTAGACGGAGTCGCTTACAGCACTTTCCCCATTCGGGGAATGGCAAGCAAGAAAGACAACGGCAAGGACGGGAGCTTATGGGATTTTTGGACTGGGATGAGCCGGTGGCAGTGGTTGAGGCGCCTGTGAAGGTCGCTGTGATGTCGGCTCCTGTGAGGATGCAAGAAGCGATTGCACCACAAGCTGCTGTGGCCAGCGTCAAGGAGCCGAAGTCCGAAGCGCATCTGCCTGGGGCCGTGTCCCTTGCAGGTGGGCGGGTGCGTGTGGATGACAAGGCGATGATCAATTGCCGCGCGGATGTGAACCAGCTGTTGCCGCTGAAGTACAAGTGGGCGTGGGAGCGGTATCTTTCAGGGTGCAACAACCACTGGATGCCGACTGAGGTTTCCATGCAGGCTGACATTGCGCTGTGGAAGAGCGCGGATGGCCTGACTGCGGATGAACGTTGGGCGATCAAGCGGAATCTTGGGTTCTTCGCGGCTTCGGAGTCGCTGGTCGCGAACAATATCGTGCTGGCGATCTACCGGCACCTGACTAACCCGGAGTGCCGTCAATACCTGTTGCGGCAGGCGTTTGAGGAAGCTGTGCATACGCACACGTTTCAGTACATAGTGGAGAGCCTGGGCCTGGATGAGGGTGAGCTGTTCAACATGTATCGCGAGGTTCCTTCGATCACGGAGAAGGCGGCCTGGGCGCTGAAGTACACGCAGCACATCGCGGACCCTGAGTTCCTGACGGGTTCTGAAGATCGGGACCGGGCGTTTCTGCGCGACCTGATCGCGTTTTACGTGGTGTTTGAGGGCATGTGGTTTTACACCGGGTTTGCGCAGATCCTGTCGCTCGGGCGACGCAACAAGATGGTGGGCATCGCGGAGCAGTACCAGTACATTCTGCGTGATGAATCGCTGCATTTAAACTTCGGGATCGACGTGATTAACCAGATCAAGGCCGAGAACCCGGGGTTGTGGAACGAAGCGTTTCAGGAAGAGGTTCGCGGGATGTTGCATTCAGCGGCCGAGCTTGAGGCGGCCTATGGACGGGACACGATGCCGAACGGCTTCCTTGGTTTGAATGCCAGGTTATGTGAGCAGTACATGCACTTCATCGCGAACCGCCGGTGTGGGCAGCTTGGACTACAGCCGGTGTTCCCGGAGACGGAGAATCCGTTTGGGTGGATGAGTGAGGCGATGGATCTGAAGAAGGAGAAGAACTTCTTTGAGACGCGGGTGATTGAGTATCAGAACGGTGGATCTCTGGGCTGGAACTAACCATCATGCAGCGTCTAGATCTGTGAACGTGGATTGAGGAAGAGCACGGCTGAAGCCGTGCTCTTCTGTTTACAAGCCTCACGGTCTATCGTCTTTGTGGGTTGCAGTTCCGCTGCGGTGCTGTCGGGTTTGCCTTCGGCGTAATGGCTGATCCAGGTGGGTGGTTCGGTTTCGTTCATGCCGAGCGGTCCGAGATGACGTTCCTGGGCCCAGCGATAGCCCCACATAGGGCCGTACTTTGTGATGTAGGTTTCCGGCGCGGTGTACGCGGGATCGCTTTGCGCCTGCGTGAGTGAGATGAACTTGTAAGCGCGATTGCGGAAGAGCGCCAGGACCTCTGTGATGGTGTCGGCGTTGAGCAGGCTGTCGTGGAGCAGCATGACTTCTGGTGGTTCATAGCCGAGGACGCGGGTGTTGAGGCTGGCGTAGAAGTCGATCTTCGTCGCGGTGTAGGTGAGGTACTCGCGGCGGATGCGGGCGGCAGTGGCTGTGTCCTTAATGCCGAGGGCGCGGGCATAGGCCTCGGCGAAGACGTAGTCTTCGGCCTCGATGGTGCAGGTGGTGTTGTGGTAGCCGTGGTCCTTGAGAAAGCTGGCCAACGCGTCGTGCTTGGCCTCCGTGTCGCCGGTTTCGTTGTAGGGAAAGCGGAAGAACTGGAGCTTGCGGCCGTGAGCTGTGACGAGCGGGCGGAGCTTGGCGTCGGCGCGGTTGATCTCGGATTCCATTTGCTCGACGCTGAGGTCGTTGAAGGCTGGGTGGGTGTCGCTGTGGCTGCCGAGGTCGAAGCCGGCATCGAGCCAAAGCTGAAGGGCGCGCTGGCTGGAACTGCCGGGCTGGTCTGTGCCCTGGGTGACGACGAAACCGGTAACAGGGACGCCGGCGCGGCTGAGGCCGGCGAGCAGGCGGCGGTTGGTGTCCTCGAGCAGCCCGCGCTGCGAGGTGCCGTCTGGGTTAAGCGGACTGCAATTAGCACAGGGCAGGTCGTCGATCGTGATGGCGACGCTGCGAGATTGTGCTGCGGCGATGGCGGCGCAAAGCGCAAAGGGAAGGACGGCTAGTCCGTGGAGGTAACGCATGGCGGAATTGTAGGCTCCGAAGCTGGGCCGCAGGTGTGGGTCGGGTTGGTACAGCAGGTTCCCCGTTCGGGGAATGACAAACAAGAAAGGCAGAGGCAAACAGC
>CAXTGN010000216.1:6554-7951 GCA_964243455.1 uncultured Acidobacteriaceae bacterium | reverse complement strand
CCGGCGCACTTACCTCCCTCAATCGTTGCGCCAAGAATGGCGAGCTCGCTCGCATCCAGCGCAAGCACATCGCCCACCAGCGACAAGGTGGAGTCATCGTCCATCACGAACGCTGCACTGAATTCCGTGCCCTGCGAAAAGCTTTCGTTGTTCGGGCTATTTACACCCTTGCTGAAACAGGAGGTGCCTCCAACAGTGATCGACCCCCCCAGCGCAAGGTGAGTGTTCAGCACAGGTGTCGGTCCGCCGTACAACGTACCGCCCTGTTCCAGGGTGAGTGCCAGTTCGAGGGGCTCACTGGTTCCAGGCGCGTTTCCTCCAGGAAAAAAGTACCCCGAACCCTTCCCGGTGTACGTTCCGGTCAGATCAGCGATCGCTGTTGCCGCAAAGGTCCCGGTACTCGCAACCGTGCAGGGTGCCGTGCTTCCACTTGCGCTGGTTGCGTTATAAGTTCCCTGCCAGGACTCGCCGGCGACCTTGGGCACACTTCCTGACAGTTTGATCAGTGGCACACTCAGGACGCCAGCAGTCGCCGGGGGCGCCAGCGTGAAGCTCCCGTCACTCGCCACCACGCCCGTCAGTACCGCCCCAAATCCAAAGCCGATACTCCCGGAGCCGGACGTGCAGGAAAAGTCAAAGGTCCCTGCACCCGTGATCTGGCTGCCCTTCACGTCAAAGCTCACCGCTGCATTCGGCGCAGGGTTTCTCGTCACCCCCGAAGGCAACGAGCCCAACAAGAGCCAATTTCCCGCAACATTGGCCGGCTGCGCTGGCGCCGTCGGCTGCGGAACGGGTCCGCCGCCTCCGCACCCGGCGAGACTCCCCAAAGCTAGGAACAACGTGCTGGAAAGTAAGCTGCGCGGAAGCAACATAGGCAGGGGAAGCATAACCGCAACGTGCCGCGTCGCGTTGTCCTATCTTTTTTAGTTCACAAGGTAATAGTCGATCGTCGCCACCACCCGCACCTTCTTCATCACGCTCGAGTCCGCCTGCTGATCCGGCCCATACCCCTCACCCGCATCGTTCACCGCTGGCCCGGCATTCGCGGCGGAAATCGAAAAGACCCTGATTCGCCGACCGGATCGAGCCCACCTGCGACCCGGAATCCGCCGCGAACCGATCCGCCGACGACCGCGCATTCCGCGTCGCTTCGGTGATCATGTCCGGTTTCAGAGCATTCAGTCCGTTGAACTTGTAACTCACGCCGCCGCTCCCGTTCTGCCTCGCACTGATCACCACGCCCGTGGCGATCAGGTCCCCCGTCCTCGTGACTGCGGCGGAGATCTTGTCCACATCCCCGCTTTGCACCGTCACCGTCTGCTGCACAACAAACCGTGGGCCATGGGCATTACTGTTGAACTGCTCCGCCGACCGGTCAGTCACACTCACCGCGTCCA
>CAXTGN010000216.1:4898-6544 GCA_964243455.1 uncultured Acidobacteriaceae bacterium | reverse complement strand
GGCCCCACTGAAACCTGCCCTGCCAGAAACTGCAGCACAGCCGTCTTGTCTTTCTCGCTTGCGCCAAATACCGCAGGCAGGCTATCGCCTGCCTCGCTGAAGCTGATCGGCCAGGTAGCGCCATCCGACTTCACCGTCCGCTCAACCAGTCCCTTCACCTCGACATACCGGTCCGCTCGCTTGAAGTCCCGCACCTCCCTCCCGAGCAAGCCGCCACCCACAATCAACCCGACCATCAACAACCCCCCAACACCGCCGAGGGCAACAGCAAAGGCGAACCTTCTCCCGTTCTCACGCGCATGCTCCTTTCAAAGACCACCAGCATGCTTCTACTTACCCCGCCGGTCAAGAAGCTTCTACCGCGTGACCTGCTGGAATCACAAGCCTCGCCTGGGCCCGCGCTCTACAATCCACATGCAACGCAGCGAGGCACTTCCTTGTCCCAATCGCTCCCCATCGCTCACGCCGGCGCCACCGAACTCGACCTTCTCCCCGCCATGTCGAATCGCCACGGCCTCGTCGCCGGCGCCACCGGCACCGGCAAGACCGTCACCCTCGAAGTCATGGCCGAGGCCTTCAGCCGCATCGGCGTGCCCGTCTTCGCGGCCGACATCAAGGGCGACCTCAGCGGCATCGCCATGCCCGGCACCTCGAGCCCCAAGCTCGACGCCCGCGTCGCCCAGCTCGGCCTCGCACCCTTCGCCTTCGCCGGCTGCCCAGTCACGTTTTGGGACCTCTTCGGCCAAGGGGGCCACCCGCTTCGCACCACCGTCTCCGAGATCGGCCCGCTGCTCTTCAGCCGCATACTCAACCTCAACGACACGCAGGCCGCCGTCCTCACTCTCGTCTTCAAAATCGCCGATGACCAGGGCCTGCTCCTGCTCGACCTCAAAGACCTCAAGGCCATGCTCAACGCCGTCGGGCAGGACGCCAAGACCTACCAGACCCAGTACGGCAACATCTCCGCGGCATCCATCGGCGCCATTCAGCGCGGCCTCGTCGGTCTCGAGTCCCAGGGCGGCGACAGCTTCCTCGGCGAACCCGCCCTCAATATCGACGACCTCCTGCAAACCGTGAACGGCAAAGGCGTCGTCAACCTCCTCGCCGCCGACCGCCTCATGCAGTCGCCCCAGCTCTACGCCACCTTCCTCCTCTGGCTGCTCTCCGAGCTATTCGAGCACCTCCCCGAGGTCGGCGATCTCGACAAGCCCAAGCTCGTCTTCTTCTTCGACGAGGCCCATCTCCTCTTCAACGACCTCCCCACCCAGCTCTCCCAAAAGATCGAGCAGGTCGTCCGCCTCATCCGCTCCAAGGGCGTCGGCATCTTCTTCGTCACGCAGAACCCCGCGGACATCCCGCCCGTCGTCCTCTCGCAGCTCGGCAACCGCGCCCAGCACGCCCTCCGCGCCTTCACCCCTGCGGACCAGAAGTCCGTCCGCACCGCCGCGCAGACCTTCCGCCCCAAACCTGCCCTCGACACCGAACAGGTGATCACGCAGCTGGCCGTCGGCGAGGCCCTCATCTCGTTCCTCGATGCCAACGGCACCCCCGCCATCGTCGAGCGCGCCCTCGTCCACCCACCTCACGCCCAGATCGGCCCCATCACCCCCGACCAGCGCAAAGAGCTGATGCAGAGCTCGGTCGTC
>CAXTGN010000216.1:0-4888 GCA_964243455.1 uncultured Acidobacteriaceae bacterium | reverse complement strand
CGACACACCTGTCGACCGCGAAAGCGCCTACGAACGCCTCAACAACCGCGCCGCCTCCTCCCCGCTGGGCACAGGCCCCGCGCCCCAGGCCAACGCCCCCGGCAGCTATATTTCTCCGTCGAACCAGCCACCTATGCCCGCCACCCCCCAACAAAACAGCGGGGGCACAGGCGAGAGCGGTGGCGGCATAGGCGGTTGGCTCGGCGGCGTACTCGGCGCCGCTACCCAGCGAGGACCGCGCGGCGGCCCCTCGATGCTGCAATCGGTTGCTACCAGCGCAGCCCGGTCCATGGCCACCCAGGCCAGCCGCGAGATTATGCGCGGCGTCCTCGGCTCCATCCTCGGCGGACTCGGGAGTACTAACTCCCGCAGCCGCCGCTGAAGCTTATGACACGTCAACGACGACGAAGGTAAGCTCTCGCGTCACCTCTGGACGAAACCTAGATGTATCAGTCTGGCTGAATTGCGCCACTGGTTCGCATGTGTTTCGCAGCTATAGTCGCGATCGGAACTCGATTCTCAAACTCCATCGCAATCTGTTTATCTTCCTGCACACTCCAGCTTTCTCCTGCTCGTGCCCGCGCTGGATGACGTACGGTGCTCTGCTCCTCGGTCCTGACGGGTTTACCTGAGTGAACGGATGGCGTACCCCCATGCTTCTTGCTCTGCCACCTGCGAACCCACTGCGTCATTTGCAGTGCTTCCACACCCAACGCAAGTGCGGTCTTTGTCTCTGCTTGCATGACAATGCATTCGGCAGAGAGACGCTCGTGTGTGATCGGGTCAGATCCAAGTAAAACGGAGCGCAGCACACGACGCGCTTCGGTATACGCCTGTTCATCTACGTTTCGCTGCATACTGCTCCAGTAAGCGAATGTACGAATGGTGCGATGGAAGTCATTCTGCACAGCTGTAGAAACAGGTGCAATCACGATGAAGGGGCATTACGAAAGGTCTGACTCGGGCCCAGCTATGCCTTATGCCCCATCAACCCAAGATGCATTAACCGCGCCAGCACCGACCCACGTGACCTCTGATGGTTGGTCGCCATCATCGTCAGCTTCTGCCCCTCGGCGAACTCCTGCGCAATCTGCCGATCCTCCTGCACACTCCAGCCCACGCCGGAGCGTACCTCCGACGCCTTGGCCGTAAGCGGAGCCCCTTCCGCGCGGGTTCCACGGCCAGCTTGCCACGAGGGCTGTGAGCCCTTGCCCTTCACGCTCCGCCATTGCCGTATCCAGGGCGAGCGCCGCAGGCCATCGATGCCATACGCCAGAGCCGCCCTCACGTCCGGTGCCGCGAGCAGGCTCTCTTCCGTTAATGCCTTGTTTGTCTCGGGATCCACTCCCAGCAGGAGAAATCGCAATACCCTGCGCGCTTCCCAAAAGGCCCGTTCATTCACGTTCTGCTGCATACAACGACTCCAATAGCAAAGGCGCCCAAACCCCCGGGCGCCTTCATTATTTCGCATTACGACGGGTTTTAGAACATCCCCCAAAGGAGCTGGTTGTACACATCGTGATGAAACTGCACCTCGGCCGTCTTCACGATCGATCCCAGCAGCCGCGGGCAACGGTCCGCCGAGGCCTGCTTCAAGTCCGCGTAACGCTGCTTCACGTCCGCGCCCAGCAGCTCCGTCGTCCACTCCGCCCCGCGGAAGTCCTCGAGCGCCGTATAGATGTTGTCCGGTAGGTACCGCTCCGCCTGCCGCAGGTTCGCCATGTCGCTCTTTTTGCCCGCAAGCCCGGTCTTAAAAATCGAGTGCAGCACCATGTACGGGTTCGCATCCGGTCCCACTGACCGTACTTCCACACGCGCCGACTTCTCATTGCCGATCGGAATCCGCACCATCGACCCGCGATCCGTCGCCGAAGCCTTGATCTGGTTCGGCGCCTCGAAGTGCGGATCCAACCGTCGATAGGCATTCACGCTGGCATTCAGCAGCAGGCAGAGGTCATTGCCTGCCGTCAGGATCTTGTCCACAAAATCCCACCCGAACTGCGAGATCTTCTCCTCGCCCTTCGGATCCCACATCAGGTTTTTGCCATCCTTTAGCACCGAAACGTTGGTGTGCATACCCGAGCCGTTCACGCCCGTCACCGGCTTCGGCAGGAAGCTGGCGCTCATGCCCATCAACGTCGCCACCTGCCGACAGATCAGCTTGTACAACTGGATCTGGTCAGCCGCCGCGACCGCATCGCCATAGGTGTAATTGATCTCGAACTGGCTCGGCGCCACCTCGGGGTGGTCCTTCTCGTTCTCAAAGCCCATCGCACGCTGCACTTCAGCGCTTGTATCGATAAATTCCCGCAGCGGGTCGCCCGGCAGCGCATGGTAATAGCCACCCTGGTTGGTGTACTCAAACTTGCCCGAGTCGATGAAGTTCCGCTCCGCATCCAGCCCGTCGAACAGGAAGCCCTCAATCTCGTTCGCCGCGTTCAGCGTGTAGCCGTTGGTTTTGTACTGCTCCTGCGCAAACGTCTTCAGCAACCCACGCACATCGCCCGAGTACGGCGCGCCATTCTTGTCGATCACCTCGCCAAAGACAAAACACTTGCCCGCACCGAAGATGTCCGCCGGCGTCCAGTAGAATGCGCTCCAGTCCAGCCCCAGCCGCAGATCGCTCTCCCGCTGTGCCGTAAACCCGCGGATCGACGACCCATCAAATGTCAGGTTGTCATAGCTCTTCACCAGAAATTTCTTATCGTAGTCCAGCATATGGAGCCGGCCCTCTAGATCCGAGAACGCGACCGTCACCGCCTTCACGCCTTTCTCGTCGGTCAGGTATTTCAGCCGCTCTTCCTGGAGCTTGCCAGGGTCTACCCGGGTCTTGCGCTGCTCTTTGGCTTCGAGGTTGCGCTCCTCAAGCTCCTCATACGACAACTCCAAAAAATCCCGGTATTCGCTCGACATGACACTCCTTGGTTCGGCAGCACGGCCGCCGCGTGAAAGATGAATGACGCTACGCGTTTCGGAAATCGAGGGCTGGGCCAACAAGCCGCCTCATGTAAAAAGTAGCAGAATATTCGCGTGATCCCCGTCTCACCCTCCTCGCACTTCGCCAAATTTGGGGTCATTCCCGTGGAGCCAGTCTGGAGTCTCACAAAGGAATGCTAAAGTTGGTCATGTCGAGGTGACTAGATGGCCAGCAGCTCCGCAGCGTACGGAAAAGGCAACACGACCGCGAAAACACGCCAGTCCTTCTCCATTGCGGACGCGAAGGCCCACTTCTCTGAAGTCGTCTCGACGGTCGAGCGGCGTCGACAACCCATCACCATCATGCGGCGGGGCCGCGCCATCGCCCAGATCATCCCCATGCAGGACCAACCCTCTTCCCTCTACGGGGCAATGCGCGGCACCGTGATCGAGGTAGGCGATATTGTCGCTCCGACAGGCGGAGAATGGTCCGTTGGCGGCGAGTAAACCCGCGGGTCTGCTTCTGGACACGCACATCTGGCTTCGATACCTGGGCATCTCCGGCAATCTACGATCGGCGGCCTTACCTGCGTTGCAGGCCGCTGAAGCCACCGGCAACCTGTTCCTCTCGGTCTACTCCATCTGGGAAACAGCCATGCTGGTCCGAGACGGCAAACTCACCTTAAGTACCGATATCCGCCTCTGGACACAACAGGCACTGGCCCTGCCCGGCCACAGCCTGCTCGCCTTCACCCCAGAGATCGCCATCGAGTCAGTCAATCTCCCCGAGCCCGTCCACAAAGATCCAGCCGACCGCATCATCATCGCAACGGCCAGAGTCGAAAATTTGACCCTGGTCACGCGCGACAAGCAGGTTCTCGCCTTCGCGACCCGCAACCATCTCCCGCATCTCATCGCCTGAGGAATCATGCCCTCTAAGCCCACCCGCGTCGCCCTCATCCAGATGTCCTGCGCCGCAGACCCAGCAGCCAACCTCGCCAAAGCCGTGGCCCGCGTCCGCGAAGCCGCCGAGAACGGCGCCAGCCTCATCTGCCTCCCCGAGCTCTTCCGCGCCCAATACTTCTGCCAGCGCGAAGACCACGCCCTTTTCGATATAGCCGAGTCCATTCCCGGCCCCTCGACCGCGGCCCTCGCCGAAGTCGTCCGCGAACACAAAGTCGTCGTCATCGCCAGCCTCTTCGAGCGCCGCGCGCCCGGCCTGTATCACAACACCGCCGCCATCTTGGATTGGAAAGACGGGGACCAAACCTCCACCAAGCCCGACAACATCGCCGCGATCTACCGCAAAATGCACATTCCCGACGACCCGCTCTACTACGAAAAGTTCTACTTCACCCCCGGCGACCTCGGCTTCTCCGCACAACATACATCGGCAGGAAACATAGGAACTTTAGTCTGCTGGGACCAGTGGTACCCCGAAGCCGCACGCGTCACCGCGCTCAAAGGCGCCGAGACCCTCTTCTACCCCACCGCCATCGGCTGGCACCCCGCCGAAAAAGCCGAGTTCGGCGAACGCCAGTACGACGCCTGGCAAACCATCCAGCGCGCCCACGCCATCGCCAACGGCGTCTTCGTCTGCGCCGTCAATCGTGTCGGCCACGAGTTCGGCGACGTCCTCATCGATGGCAAGCTCAACCGCGTCCCGCCCACAGCCAACGAGGTCGTCGGTATGACCGGCGACTTCACCGTAGGCCCCAACCCCGGCCTCGAGTTCTGGGGTGGCAGCTTCATCGCCGACCCCTTCGGCCGCATCCTCGTCAAGGCCTCGCACGACAAGGAAGAGATCCTCTACGCCGACCTCGACCCCCGCGAAGTCGAGATCACCCGCCAGCACTGGCCCTTCCTCCGCGACCGCCGCATCGACGCCTACAACGGCGTCACCAGCCGCTTCCTCGACTAGACGCTCCAGCTGGAACAGGCATTACCGACCCGATTAGGATGCTTACGCTTG
>CAXTGN010000215.1:0-7965 GCA_964243455.1 uncultured Acidobacteriaceae bacterium | reverse complement strand
TCCGAGGTCTTCACCTCGACTTCTTCGTTGCGGACATGACCTCGCCAGCGGAGCATCCTCATGCCGATTTTGATGTTGTGGCTGCTTTCGACAACGCTCTCCCGCACCTCGACCTCACACAGCTGGCCGCAGCTCTCGGCGCTGCCAGGGTAAGGCTAAGGCCGGGTGGTCTCTTCGTCGCCAGTCTGCGCGACTACGATACCCTGATCAGCCAACGCCCGACCATCCAGCAGCCCGCGTTCTATGGTCGTCCTGGTCAACGGCGCATCGTCCACCAGGTCTGGGATTGGCACGGCCCGGAGAGCTACTTCGTCCACCTCTATATCACCCTGGAAGCCGAAGGCGCGTGGACGGTCCACCATTTCACCTCGGAGTACCGCTGTCTGCTGCGCCCTGAACTCACACACGCACTGGAACAGGCAGGCTTCCTGGATGTCCGATGGCTGATGCGCGAAGCGAGCGGGTTTTACCAACCCATCGTCACGGCACGGCAGCGCCAAGGAGCCTGAGAGGATAAAGGCACGATGCTGAATCACTGGACCCGACGATCGTTCGTTCAACAGGGAGCACTCGCCGCAGGCTCCCTCCTCACAGTGCCTGGGTGGGCGGCCCAGACCGTTGCCGCGGGCGAGGAGGTCGTGCTGTCTACGCCCTCGGGCAGAGTTCGTGGACAGCGCGCCGACGGCGTCCGTGTTTTTCGTGGGGTTCCCTTCGCAGAGCCGCCCGTAGGCGATCTTCGTTTCCGTCCATCCGTTCCCAAGCGGCCCTGGTCTGACGTTCGCGACGCGACGCGCTTCGCCCCGGCTGCGGTGCAGCAGGGCGACCGGACCGTGTCACAGAGTGAAGATTGCCTCTACCTCAACGTGTGGACACCGGACGCATCGTCCGCGAGCGCGAAACTGCCCGTGTTTGTCTGGATCCATGGTGGCGGCTTCACTGGAGGAGAGTCCTTCGCCGCGATCTTCGACGGCACCGGCTTCGCGCGGCAGGGAATCATCGTCGTCACGGTGGCCTACCGCGTTGGCGTACTCGGCTTTCTGGATGTAGAGCCGCTGCTTGGCCCTGCGTACGCCGGCTCGGCTAACAATGCGCTGCGCGACCTGATCCTGGCACTGGGCTGGGTCCGGACTCATATCGAAGCCTTCGGCGGCGACCCCAACAGGGTCACCGTAGGCGGCGAGTCCGCGGGTGCCAAGCTCACAGACCTTCTAATGGGCGTACCCGCTGCAAAAAGCCTCTTCTCGGCCATGATCTCCGAGAGCGGTGGCGCGGAGCGAATCTGGCCGAAGAGTACGGCGCAGGGCGTGGCCGAGGGCTTTGGGAAGGTCTGGACCCGTTCCTCAGCGACGACAATTGCTGACCTGAAGACAGCGCCCGCCCGTGAACTGATTGAGGCGCAGACTGAGTTTCTGAAGTCTTGGCCGCAACACTTTCCGTTGCGCTGTGAACTGGATGCGAGTCTCTTTCCAGAGCCCCCCATCAAGGCCATCGCGAAAGAGTCGGTCCGGGGCAAGCGCCTTCTTATCGGGACGAACCGTGACGAGAGCGCCCTTTTTCTGGGACCGCACCCCAAGCAGGACCCCATGGCGGCCGATCTGGGCAATATGACTCTCGAAGCGTTCAACAGGATCTACGCCCGGTACCCTTCGGTCTACCCGGAGATGTCCGACGAGCAACGGCGCATTCGCGCAGTGACTGCCGAGGAGTACTGGGTACCCTCGTTGCGTGTTGCCGATGCGGCCTCCAGCGCGGGTGCGACGGTCTGGGCGTATGAACTGGATTTTGCGCGATCGGGAGGTGCCTACAAAGGCTATGCGTTTCATTCGGAAGATCTGGGCCTGGTCTGGGACAAGCCCAATCGCGAGTACAGCTCTGCGTCTGCAGAGGCCGAGCTGGCAACGAGAGTAAACGCATCCTGGGCTGCTTTTTTGCGCGGCGGAGCCCCCGCTGCGCCGGGTCTGCCCCCCTGGCAAAGGTACAACCCAGGCACGCGGACGACCATGATGCTGGACCAGACCAGCCGAATAGAGAACAAACCCCGAGAGGCAGAACTGCGGCTTTGGGACAGCTTCGAACCTGTCTGACGTGGCGCAAACAACTAGAATCGAAGGGATGGAGCCGCTTCCGGTTGTCGATGTGGTGGGCGTGGGCTTGAATGCCACCGACACCCTGATTCACCTGCACGAGTTCCCGGTTCGCGGATCCAAGCTGGCTTATACGGCGGAAGTGATCCAGCCGGGAGGTCAGGTGGCGTCAGCCATGATCGCCTGCCAGACCTGGGGGCTGAGCACTCGTTACGTGGGAAAATTAGGGGACGATGATGCCGCTGCCCTCCATGGGCGGGAGTTCACGGCAGCCGGCGTCGAGTGGCATACCGTCCGCGTGCCAGGCGTACCCAGCGCCAAGTCGCTGATCCTGGTGGATGGTGAGGGGGAACGCACCGTTCTCAACCGCCGGGACGAGCGCCTGTGTCTGCAACCGGAAGAACTCCAACACGAGTGGATCGCGAGGGCGCGCATTCTGTTGGTTGACGGGCACGACACAGCCGCGGCCGCGCTGGCCGCCAAACGGGCTCGTGCTGCGGGGCTTCTGGTTGTGGCGGACCTGGACGAAACCTATCCCGGTGTGGATGCGGTAATTGCAAACGTCGATTACCTCATTGTGAGCCGAGACTTCCCATCGCGTCTTACTGGCCTGCCCAGCCCGGAGCAGGCCCTGCCCGCCATGCAGCGTCGGTACGGTTGCCGTCTCACGGCGGCCACCCTGGGCACCGAGGGCGTATTGGCATGGGATGGCGAGCAGCTTCACCATGCCTCCGCCTACCGCGTTCCCGCCGTCGACACCACCGGGGCAGGGGACATCTTCCATGCCGCGTTCATCTATGGTCTTGTGCAGCGCTGGCCATTGACTCGCCAATTGGACTTCGCTTGTGCCGCAGCCGCCCTGAACTGTACCTCGCAAGGCGCACGCGGTGGCATCCGTTCTGTGGCCGAGATCGAAGATCTGATTGCAACCGGGGAACGGTACAGCCGCCCGTAACGTGCATCCCAGGAACACTATGACGCGTCGCCGCTGGATTGCCGACACCTGGACCGACACCACTGCCAGCCTGACAGGCGATCAGGCCGTGCACCTGGCGCGTGTGCTTCGCGCGGAGCCTGGGCAAAGGTTTGACGTGCTCGCAAACGGCTTCCTGCACAGCGGCACGATCACGGCCGTCTCAGAGCGCGAGGTCACCTTCACCCTTGGCGAGGAGCTGGAAACCGATGCCGCGCTTCCGGTCCACCTGTTGCTGGCCGTCATAAAGTTCGATCACTACGAGTGGGGACTGGAGAAGGCCACCGAACTGGGAGCGGCCCGCATTACCCCCGTCCTGGCTCGCCGCACCGAGAAACACCTTGCCCAGGCGGCTGCCAAGCGCGTGGAGCGTTGGCGGCGGATCGTCCGTGAAGCTTCGCAGCAGTCTCGCCGCAGCGATCTGCCCGATGTGGACGATCCTCAGCCACTGAAGGACGCGCTTGCCTACGTGACAGCGCCCCGCAGGGTCCTTCTGGCGGAAACGGAAGAAGAAAATACCCTTGCCGCAGCCCTGGGGAAGCTCCGGGTACCGGACGGACCCGACGCGGAGCACAATCGCGCACTGGCTCTGGCTATCGGTCCTGAAGGGGGTTGGGCTCCTGAGGAGGTCCAGCTCTTCACCGGCCAGGGCTGGCAGCCAGTTACACTCGGTCCCAGGATTCTGCGTGCGGAAACAGCGGCCATCGCGGGACTGGCCATCTGTTCCGCACTGCTATAACGCTGGCTACACCGCTTCGAGGCGGCGCATCTCCGGAGCGCCGAGCCGAACGGTGATCTCCGTGTGAATGTGCGTGAGAGCCTCGGCACCGCGGGCCAGCTCGGAGGCTGCTCTGTAGCGCTCCGCCTTGAATGCCTCCACGGCCATCTTGCGCATCGTCGAGAACAGACGCGCAGCGGGACCCGTCAACTCATGATCCTGGGCGCGCTGCTTCGCACGCTCCAGCAGGTCCTTGTATTCCGTTTGCAGCGCTTCGAGCAGCAGGTCGGAGACCTGATCGGCACGCCTCTGCAGGGCAAGACTGCCGAAACTGAGGTGTTCCGCCGCACGCAGCGCATCGGCGGCCTCCTTGGTGGACCCCACCCGCAGCAACTCCTGACCGAGAGCCACAAGTCGAGAGACTGTCTCCTTTTCGGGAAGGAGACGGAGCAAGGTTGAGACCCGCCCAAAGTGCTCGTAGCAGCGACGTGTGTCCTGGCCGAGTCTGCTTCCCGGAGTCTTCTTGACCGCCTTCTTGGCCGACTTCTTTGCTGCTTTCTTCGGTGCCATCTAGCTGAACATCTCCTTCACCTTGTCAAAGAGGCCGCGGGACTGCGGTTCGTTGGTGACGGGCATGGTCTCTGCGAGCTCCCGCATGATTTCCTTCTGACGCTTGCTCACTTTACTTGGAGTTTCTCCCAGACTTTCGACGACGAGATCGCCTTTGCCATGGGCATTCAGATGTGGAACGCCTTTGCCGCGAAGCCGAAACTCCCGCCCGCTTTGAGTTCCTTCGGGGACCTTGATGGCCTCGACGCCGTCCAGGGTCTTGATTTCCAGCTCCGTGCCCAGCGCCGCCTGGGGGAAGCTGATGGGCATCGAGCAGTGGAGATCGTCACCGTCGCGCTCAAAGAAGGCATGCGGCTTAACGCTCAGTACGACGTAGAGATCACCCGCCGGTCCACCAAAACGCCCAGCATCGCCCTCGCCCGAGTAGCGAATCCGGGTGTCTGACTCCACACCGGCAGGCACCTTCACCGCCAGTGTGTGCTCCTTCTGGACCCGTCCGTCACCGTGGCAGGTGTGGCAGGGGTTTCGGATGACCTGTCCAGTACCTGAGCAAATCGGGCAGGTGCGGGCTACAGAAAAGAATCCCTGCTGCGAGCGGATCTGTCCGCGGCCACCACACTGCTGACAGGTCTCGGGCTGCTTGTTGCCTTCAGAACCTGTGCCGGAGCAGGTATCGCAGGTGTCCATGCGCTTGGTCTTGATCTCACGCTCGACGCCGAAGACGGCTTCCTCAAAGGTGAGGCTCATGTCTAATTTAAGGTCGCGGCCACGCTGTGCACGGGAGGCACGGCCACTGCGCTGGCCGCCCATGTTGAACATTTCGCCGAACAGATCGCCGAAGATGTCGCCCAGATCGCCCTGTTGGGGACCAGCGCCGCCACCGAACGGATTGCCACCGGCAAACGGATTGCCGCCGCCGGCCCCACCTACCGCCTGATGCCCAAAGCGGTCATACGCGGCGCGCTTATCCGCATCGCTCAGGACGGCATAGGCCTCGGAGCACTCTTTGAATTTGTCTTCCGCGGCCGGGTTGTTAGGATTTCGGTCGGGGTGGTACTGCATGGCGAGCTTCCGGTACGCCGTCTTGATCTCGCCGTCCGAAGCCGTTCGTTCGACGCTCAGTACCTCGTAGTAGTCCCTCTTCATCGTTGCTGTCGCCATCGCCTGTCTTTCTGTTGAATGTGTATCGGGATTACGGGGGTCGGAAACTCGTGGTTCGTTGTTCGTAAACTATTCGTTATTCGTGGACTTCTCGCTGTTCGTGAATCGGTCGTTGTGGTTGATTCGTTCTCTTGGGACGAAGAGCGTTTCAGGGTTATACAACCGTGATCCTGCACAACCTGGTCAGCCGAGCGTGCGTTCCGAACAACGACTTTTTCACGACCAACGGCTTCACGACCAACGATCGCTACGCTTGATGCTGCGCGGAATTTGACGCAATTCTTACAAGAGCCGGCCGCAGCAGCTTGTCGCGTAATTTGTAGCCGCGGCGGATCTCCTCGATCACCTGATGGTCCGGGAACTCCACGGTCTCGACGCTGCCCAGGGCTTCATGCACGCGGGGGTCGAATTGTGTGCCAATGGCCTCTACAGGCTGCACACTGAGGCTGCGAAGTGCCTCCTCCATCTGCTTCACGATGAGATCGACACCCGCACGCAACTGCTCCGCGGAACCTTCAGCCCGAAGCGCCAGCGCGAAGTTGTCCATCACGCCAAGGAATGGCTCGATTGCCGACTCCACGCCGCGGTCACGAACGTCCTGCCGCTCTTTTGCTTCACGCTTGCGCACGTTATCGAACTCGGCCTGAAGGCGGGCCAGCCGATCCTTCAGCAGATCGCGTTCGCCCCGAGCCTGTTCCAGTTCAGCCGAAAGCTGCGCCAAGTCGTTTAGCTCGGGGGAGGCTCCCTCGGTTCCTGCTTCCAGATCTACATGTGCGCCCGATCCGCCATCCATCGGCTCCTCAGTTGCGGTCGCTACGCCGTGCTCATTCATCGCTGCCATCTCCGTCTCCGTCATCTCACTTTCATTGTTGCCCATCCGCGCCCACCGCGCGAAACGCTCCGCGAATCCCTGTTTCTCGTCTGTCATGAAGTTCTCCGGTCAACGCGCCACTTCCTGAGATGTTGGCCGGACTCGGAGTGCACCTGGCTGCGCAGATGATTCTCCCCTGTCAGATGAGCGGGTCGACATCGACGACTCACCCTCGGCCGTGACCTCCACCTTCCAGCACGCGTTCAAACTGTTGCGCAATGTAGCTCACGGCGCTCATGGTGGCCCCGTAGTCCATGCGCGTCGGACCAAGCACGCCCACTGTGCCGTGGAGTGACCCCGGAAGACGCGCGGGAGCGGCGATCAGCACAAGACCGGCCAGTTCAGGCGCTTGCTCCTCGATGCCAAAGACGACGCGCACGCTCTCCTGCCGTGAGTCGATAAAGGCGGCCAGCAGCTCTGCCACGCGCTGCTTTGTTTCCAGGGCGACGAGCAGCTCCCGCAGGCGGAAACGGTCCTCCCGGAGCCCAACCACGTTGGCCACACCCTCAACAAAGACCGCACGTTCTGTGGCGATACCGCCTGGCTGGGAGGGCATAGCCCCCGCCCACAGGCGCTCGGCGGCCTCCATCATGCGGTGGTACGCGGTTCGCTCATGTTCGATCCGGCGCAGCAGTTCGGTGCGTACACGCTCCAGCTGCCACCCGCGGAAGTGCTCGTTGAGGAAATTGGCGGCCGATTCCAGATGAGACGAGGAAAGATCTTCGCCCACCGACAACATTCGGTCCCGGACCGTGCCGCTGCGGCCTACAACAACCGCCAGAACCCGACGCTCGGCGAGTCGCGTGAAGTGCACATGTTCCAGCAGGTCGCTCGCGGCAAGCGCACCCACGGCGAGCCCGACGCCGCTGGACAACGCAGCCAAAACGCCTGAGCTGCGTGCCAGCAAGGACTCGGTTCCCGTAACACCAGCAAACTGCGTGTCAATTGTGTTTTGCATCCCGGATCGCAGGGCAATCCGTTCGTCCGTGCCGCGAGCCTCCGTTCCCGCCGCCAACTCCTGCACATAGATCCGAAAAGCCTGCGCGGAGGGAATGCGTCCGGCGGAGGTGTGGGGCTGTTCCAGCAGCCCAGCCTCGGTCAGCTCGGCCATTTCGTTCCGAACGGTCGCCGAACTGACCGAACTGCCGCTTTCCGCCAGGGAGCGCGCAATGGCCCCCGAACTCACAGGTTCACCCGTGGCGATGTAGGATTCCACTACCGCTGTGAGGATGTGACGCTGCCGCACTGTCATTTGCTGGGCCATACCGGTCCGCTCAGGTGTCTCTAACTGATTTCCAGCACATGTTCATTCTGCGCCGCTGCCTGTTCCACACGCGATACAACTTTCCTCGCCAGCCCAAGAAACTCGCGTCCACGCGCCGTCTCTTCGCCCGCCAGGGCCGCAGGCAGGCCGCGGTCGCCGCCCTCCCGAACCAGCGGGTCCATGTCCACCGAGCCCAGAAACGCCAGGCCGAACTGCCGGGCCGTCTGTTCCGTCGCGCCCGCCCCGAAGACATCGATCACCGACCCATCGGGCAGCGTCATCTGGCTCATGTTCTCCACCAGTCCCAGGACGTCGACGTTGACT
>CAXTGN010000214.1:0-7983 GCA_964243455.1 uncultured Acidobacteriaceae bacterium | reverse complement strand
GCACCTTGATGTCGTTGTCAAAATACACATACACATCCCGTGCGCAGGCATGCGCCTCCGCCTCGCACGCACGCCGCCCCTCCGCGCGCTCGCCCGTCACCCACGCCGCAATCCGATCGGCCCATACCTCCAAAGCCTCATGCTCATACCCGCTCGCATACAGCTCCTCCGAGCCGTGCAACCGGCAATACACAAAATCTGCCGTAACATCGAACAGAAGCGGCCATGCGACCGTATCCGCCACCACCAACCCCACATCGTGCGCCCGCAGCAGTTCCACAAACTCCGGGCACGCAAAGCTCTCATCCCGGATCTCCACACAATGCCGCAGCGGCGTCTCCGGCGGCACACCGGCCTGCACCTCGGTCGAGGCCCGGTCCTTCATTAGCGGCGCATGCAGCCGCGCCATCGACGCGGCCGCACCCTGCGTCCGCGGCAGCAGATGGAAAAACGTCGCAAATCGCTCCCGCGTGTAGCGCATCCGCGGCGGAAATTGCCACAACACCGGCCCCAGCTTGCCCCCAAGCTCCAGCAATCCACTCGCAAAGAAATTCGCCAGCGCCTGTTCCACGTTGCGCAGCTTGTACATGTGCGTGATCAGCCGCGGCGCTTTGATCGAAAACACAAAGTCCTCCGGCGTCGCCTGCGACCACGACTGAAAGCTGGAAGGCCGCTGCAACGAATAGAACGTGCCATTGATCTCGATAGACGGAAACGTCTCCGCAGCAAACTCCAGTTCCCGCCGTTGCGCCAGCTTCGGCGGATAAAAGACGCCGCGCCAGCCGGCGTAGCGCCATCCAGAGATGCCAATCCGTACTCGTCCCTGCCCGATGCCCACACGGCTCCACCCGCACTCACAAGCGCAAGAGAGATAGTCTACTGCTGAGCCTCCATGACCACGTCTCCGTCTCCCGTGCCTGAACCCTCGCCATCTACCCTTAGCGCCGTCACATCAGACCCTGCTGAACTTGCCGCGGAAGAGCCTTCCGTGGTGCGCAAACTCTGGCCGGTGGCCCTGTTGCTCCTGGTAGCTGCCCTGCTCTGGTCTGTTCGCCACCGTCTGAGCTTCGATCCGCAAGCCTTTGCGCAGCAACTCCGCTTCGTTTCCTTCTTCGACGTCCTCCTGGCCCTTTGCGCCATCTACATAGGCTTCCTGCTCCGCGCCACACGCTGGGCCATCCTGCTCGCCCCGGTGCGTCGCTCCTCCACGCTGGAACTCCTGCCCTCGCAACTGATCGGCTTCACCGCGGTCGCCCTGTTCGGTCGCGTAGCTGACCTCGCCCGCCCTTACCTGGTGGCCCGTCGCCTCCACACGCCGCTCGCCACCCAGCTCGCGGTCTACTCCATCGAGCGAGCCTTCGATCTGGCCGCTGCCGCCATTCTCTTCTCCGTCACCCTCGCCTTCGCCCCGCACAACATGCCGCACCACGAGGCCTTCACCAGGGCCGGCCTACTCTCCCTCGCGGCAACCGTGTTTCTCGCCGTCTTCGCCGCATGCATCCGCTTTGCCGGTGAGTCCCTGGCCGCCCTCGCGGCCCGCCTGCTCACGCCGCTTTCCGCCAGCTTTGCCCAGACGGTCTCCGCACGCATCCTCGACTTCCGTGAGGGCTTCCGTACGATCGCCTCCTTCGGTCAGTTCCTTGCCGCCCTCGCCATCTCGCTGGTCATGTGGCTCGGCATTGCTCTCACCTACCTCGAATCCGCCCGCGCCTTCAAATCCTCACCCATTCTCGGGACCATGTCCTTCACCGGCATCATGCTTCTGCTGGCCACCAGTCTGGGCGCCTCGCTTCTGCAGCTTCCCGTGCTGGGATGGTTCACCCAGATCGCCGCCACGGCGGCTGCCTACCACGCCTTCTACGGCGTTCCCCTGGAGACGGCTTCGGCCTGCGGCACGCTGTCCCTGCTCACCACATCGCTCAGCATCATCCCTGCCGGCCTCATCGCCGCCCGCCTCGGAGGCGTCAGCCTGCGCGACGCCTCCCGCTCCGCAGGCAATCCACTCGCCCAGGTCTAGCTCAAAGCACGCCCGTGCCTTTGCAAGTAGCTGATATCCATTGCCCTTAGGTGTCAAATCAGCGGAGGAAATTTGCCCCCGACACAATCCCTGTCCGCTTTGGAAAAGCCAAAACCGGCCGTTCGTCCCCGCTTCCGTCCTTGGGATGGAGTCCAGTCCGTTCTGGCGGCCGTCTGTGTCGTGTGTGGCTGGTTCGCTTTTCGGAACCCACGCTGGTTCTTGAGACATCCCTGGGGCTCCTACGGTGAAGACACGTTCTTCATGCGGGCCATGTTCCACTTCTACCTGCTCCTGGGCTGCGGCATCGTCACCGGCTGGCTCCTGCAACCGGCCGGCCTTTCTCTCCTCTCACTCGCGCACGCTCGCTTCAGCCCCCGTGGCCGCCGCGCAACGGTCCTCCTGGCGATGGTGGCTTCGTGCATCTTTGTCAGCACCTTCCTCGTTACGACGGGGCGCCATCAGTTCGGTGCATGGGACTACAACATCCTCATCGATGTGGGCTGGCGTCAAATCCTCGGGCAGCGACCCTTCGTCGACTTCGTCACCCCCACGCCGCCTTTCTTTAACTGGACCGCCGCACTCGCCTTTCGCCTCTTTGGGGTGACGTGGAATGCCAATCTGTACCTTTGCGCTCTCTTTTCTTCCGTCGCCCTCATCTGGGGTTTTCTGCTGCTGCGTGGCCTCGGCATGCGTTCCTTTGCTGCCCTGGCTACCTCACTGCTCGTCCAGACAGCCGCTATGCTCACCTGCTGCTTCTGGTGGTACAACAACACGACTCTCGTCCTGGCATCTCTCTTCTTCTGCGCTTCGCTGCTCCTGGCCCGTTCGCCCCACTCGCGGTTCGCCCAGATATCCTTCACCCTCCTCATCGGTTTGCTCCCGCTAACCAAACCCAACATCGCCGCCGTAACCATCGCTGGCTGCTTGGGTCTGCTCCTCGTGACCTCGACGCACCGGAGACGTGTCTTGCTTCTCACACTGCTTGGCTCCCTTCTTTTCGCTCTCCTGTTGTTGCTGGCGCATGTCTCGTTTCCCGCCATGATGGCCACCTACCGGAACGTCGCTAAGGAGCGCGGCGGCCTGAGCACCTTCGGCTTTCACTCGCTCTGCATCGGGGAGCAGCGCATGACCTGGATCTGGATGGTCCTTTTCTGCATCCCCTTGCTTGGTGTTTGGCGTCCGTTTTGGGCGAATCTCCGCGCTTTGCACTCGCAACGGGCAGCGTTTTGGCTGTTCTTCCCTCTATCGGCAATCGTTGCCGCCTACGGCATCGCTGGCAATGGCGAACTGCGCGATGTAGAGTGCACACTCCTCATCGCAGCTCTGGGTCTCCTGGCTTTCGTCTTCAGGACAGACAGCCCTCGGCTCACGCGCTTCACGGTCGCGTTGATGTGTGGCATGTTCGCTTCAGACCTGTACGCTGGGGTCACCCGGCTAAGGGTTTACACCATCTCTCCGGGCATCTTCTTCGAGTGGCAGGATAATGACAAACTCTTTCCATCAGGGTTCTTGAAGGACCTGCGCGCAAGCGGATCGTTGGTTGACCTCGACGAGCAACTGACGACGGCGATCAATAGCAGTCCTGGCCCGATCTTCCTTGGACCACGCCTCGAATTCGAATACGCCGTTCACCGGTTGCCCTCGCCCCTGCATTGGACGTCTTTCTTCCAACCGGGTACTTCGTTGGGTAGAGCACAGACATCCTCGCTGGTGCAAACCTGGAGTGACCACCGCTTCCCAACGCTGATCTTTCGCAAGGACGACTTCTCCTTCTACCCAGTCCCGCTCATCGAAGAGATCCAGACCCGCTACATCCGAGATGACCGCTACCCGTCCATCTCCGTGTATCGACGCCGGCCTAACTCCTGAACCTCATCGGATCACGCCACGCTCCTGCGAAGCGCCATCCCGTCCGCTCCTAAATAGCCCAGTCCTTCGGCCATCTGCTGTCCCAGGCGCAGGCTCTCGGCGATCCCGCGGTCTTCCGGGTAGTAGAAGCACGTGTCCGCCACGAGCAGACCCTTGAACGGCGTCTGCACAGACGGGATCTTCGCCGCGAAGCCGGGTTCGCATATAGGCTGGCCATGGCGAATGCGCGCCACCTTCGTCGCTTTCACATCTTCACTCGTCAGTTCCGGATTCAGCCGTTGCAAGCAGGCAAGGGCCTCTCCACGCAGCTGCTCATTCGTCCAGCTGAACTTCGGGTGCGTCACTGGCATGTAGTACGGCACATACACAATCGTGTCGCCGCCGACGTTCCGCAGGTTGGAAAACTCGATGACGCCCGGGATCTCAATATCCGGCTCCGATACGTTCACCCAGAAGTGCGGGGAAACACTTCGGCGCAGCCTGAAAAGAACGCAGATGCAGGCGATGTTCCTGATGGCCTCGTACTGGTCTTTCCAGGATTGCGGCAGATCCGGAACCAGAGAGGACACATAGGGTGTCGGCGCTGTAGAAATCACAACCTCGGCCGGAAAGAAACCCGCACTCGTCTCCACCCCCGTCACCCGGTTGCCTTCCGTCCGAACTCGCTCCGCCGCTGTACGGAGATGCACGCGGCCGCCATGCGCCTGCACATCCCGGATCAGCGCATCGATCAGGGTAAGCGTTCCACCCTCGAGATAGCCTAGCTCCTCCTGCATCAGGCTCTTGCGCGAACGCCCAATCCGGCGGATCCGCGTCCAGATCCAGGAGGCGGAGATGTTGTCCGCGTACTCATAAAATTTGAAGTCGAACAGCGGCTTCCAGAACCGTTCGTACACGCTCGCTCCGCACCAGCGCATGATCCAACTCTTCGCAGACTCCCGCTCGATGGCCTTCCAGCGGTTGCGACGAACACATACCAGCGCGAACAGGGCATAGCGAAGCTTCTGCCACGGGGTCAGCAGCGGAAATCGCAACAGCGCGGTCGGGTCTCCCCAGCGATACATCCGCCCACCCATAAAAATACCCATCGTGGTCGAACGCCACCGCAGGGTGTCGCTTATACCGAGTTCCTCCAGCACGGCAAACGTCGGCGCATCCGTTTTGCAAACGAAGTGGTAGAAGCGCTCCAGCGAAAGACCGTCGAAATCGAAGTGACCCGCCATGCCCCCCGGATCTGCGGCCGCTTCCAGAACCTCGACAGTGTGCCCGTTTCGCGCCGCCCGAAAGGCTGCAGCAAGGCCCATAGCGCCTGCACCGATCACAACAACTCGTGCCATCGTCTCCACCGGCAAGGGCGGCCTCGCCCGGAAAATACAAGCAAGGCCGCCAAACCTTCTCAAATAAGCCCAGACTAGCAAATGAGCCGCCATTTGGACGTTTGCTTGCTGTGTACGGCCTCCTTTCAGCACCGGAGATCAGATGTCCATTCCCGACGTGCAGCTTGCCATTCGGGTTTCGGAGTATGTACCGTGGGAGACACGACGTTCGCCGGCAGATGCCGGCAGTTCCTTCTGTCTTACTCCCCAACCTCCACACAGGCTCTCAGTGACTTTTGCTTCAGCAGCTTTCCTTCGTCTCTTGCCGACCTTCGGACGCCTCCACAACTCCTGCCGCCCGCTCCTGAAGGGACTTCCAAACGCAGGGAAACGAATCGCCCTCGCGGGTTGCGGTCTCTGCCTGCTCTCTCCGGCCATCGCGGAGGCTCAAGCCGCGTCGCCGCAACGCAGCAACTACGCCGACTACCCCCAGAAGCGCGGCGATGCTCAACCGCTGCAGTGGACCGAGCTCCCTCCATGGCTCACGCTCAGCATGGAGCTCCGCGGCCGCACCGAAGGCAACACCTCCTTCAACTACGCCCAGAACGGCGACCGCATCTATGAGCTCACCCGTGTCTGGGGCGCCGCCGAAATCCGCCCCGCCAAGTTCCTCACCGGCTACATCCAGTTCATGGATACCCATGCGCTCGGCCTGCCCCGCCACCTCGTCGCGGCCAACATGCGCGACAACTTTGACGACCGCCAAGCTTACTTGAACTTCCATATCAAGCCTGGCGGCGTCCCCATTCAGGCCATCGCCGGCCGGCAGGAACTCAAGTTCGGCAGCGAGCGCATCATCGGCATCAGCGACTGGACCAACAACAGCCGCACCTTCGACGGTTTCGACCTTCGCCTGGGCGACAAGAACAGAGTCGACCTGTTCAGCACCTCGGTCGTTGCCATCCATCCCTATTCGCTCGACAAGCACGGCGCCGGCCTGACTTTTCACGGCGCCTACGGCCAGATCACCACCTGGATCCCCAAAGTCAACCTGCAGCCCTACGTCCTGATTCACAACGTGCGCAACGTCACCAGCCAGCAGGGCATTCACGGCAATCAGTTCGAGACCACCTTCGGCTTCGAAGCCAGCGGCAAGCTCCCGGCCAACTTCGACTACATCGTCAACGCGTCGCTCCAGCGCGGCAGCTACTCCAATGACTCCATTCATGGGGGCCAAAGCTTCGGCAAGGTCTCCTACTCGGCGAGCTACCTGCCCTGGAAGCCACGTCTGGGCGGCGAGTACGACTACGCCACCGGCAGCTCCCACCGGAACCCGTATCGCATCGGGACCTACGATCAGGAATACCCGTCCAACCACAACGCCTTCGGCCTCTTCGATCTTTTCGGCTACCAGAACATCCGCCAGGAGCGCCTGAATCTCGACCTCGGCCCCACTCCCAACCTGACCTTCCTCGTTCAGGGCGAATTCCTAAACCTCGTCAATACGCACGACAGCCTCTATGCCAGCGGAGCTACGGTTACCATCAAAGCGCCCACTGCCGGCTTCTCCAGTGACCAGATCGGTCAGGGCTTCGATGCCTCGGGCAAATACGTTTACCACAACTACCTCGTCGCCAATCTCGGTGTCGGCCACTTCTTCCCGGGCGCTCTTATGCTCGAAAACAAGCACGGCTCTGCCCAGACATACGCCTTCTTCTCCCTTACCTACCGCTACCGCGTAGACAAGCACGCCGCCCCGTCCTCGTCCTCCAGTTCCGGGAAGACCAACGCCGCCTCAACGCATTGATCTAGCTTTCCTCTCTTGTTATTCCCGAACCGGGAGATGATCTCTGCCCACTCTTACAAGGCAAAGGCCGCTGCAACCAGCAGCGGCCTTTCTCTTGAGCGACTAGGCTTAGCCGTTCTGCCCGTCAGCGCGCACCGTCCGGTAGCTCGCATTCCCCTTCGACCACACCAGCAGCAATAGATCACCCTGCCCGCTGCCGTGCACCTGGCTCACGAACCCGTTCGCCGAGTCCGTCGGCTTCCGGTTCACCTCCAGGATCACGTCCCCAGGCTGCAATCCGGCATCCTCCGCCGGGCTCGCCGGCCGCACCTGCTCCACCACGGCACCATGTACCGTCTCGGGCACCTGCAGCTCCTGCCGTGCGTCCTGGGTCAGGTCCCCCACAGCCAGGCCCAGCTTGCCCGTGTTCGGCGCACCGGTCCCGTCGTTGCTCGCCACCTGCGTCCCACTCGGATCGTAAGTGCCCACGGTCACGTTCACCGTCACCGGCTTGCCCTCGCGAAGCACGCCGAAGCTGATCTTTGACCCCGGCGCCACCTGGCTCACGGCCACCTGCAACGAGCTGCTGTTGCCCACCTTCCCGCCATTCACCTGCAGGATCACATCGCCCTGTTTCAACCCTGCATTCGCCGCCGGCGAGTTCGGGCTCACCTGCGCCACGATCGCTCCGGATGCGTCCTGGAGACCAAAGAATCGCGCGTTATCCGGTGTCACATCGTTCATCGCGATGCCCACATAGCCGTGGTCCACCTTGCCATGCGCAATCAGCTGGGTACTCACCGAGCGCGCAATCTGCGACGGGATCGCAAACCCTGCACCCTCAAACGATCCGCTGTTGGTGTAGATCATGTTGTTGATCCCCACCACCTCGCCATGCGCATTCACCAGCGGTCCACCCGAGTTCCCCGGGTTGATCGCCGCATCCGTCTGGATGAAGCCACCCGGCCGGCGTGCGTCATTGGCGTATGGATCCT
>CAXTGN010000213.1:0-7995 GCA_964243455.1 uncultured Acidobacteriaceae bacterium | reverse complement strand
CACGGCGGCCACCAAATGGCGCACATCGAGTACCCCGGCCTTCCCACCGAGTACGTGATGGAGATGGTGCACCGTTTCTACGACGAATACTATTTCCGCCCCAAGGCCGCTGCCCGCGTCGTCTGGAAGGCCATCGTGAACCGCGATGTCCCGCGGCTCTACACTGAAGCCAGGAGCTTCATGA
Source organism: uncultured Acidobacteriaceae bacterium (assembly GCA_964243455.1). GTDB lineage: Bacteria > Acidobacteriota > Terriglobia > Terriglobales > Acidobacteriaceae > Granulicella. The sequence continues at coordinate 7,811 of CAXTGN010000213.1, read as the reverse complement.
AACTCCGCAAAGAACGCTACGCCATGGTGCGCAAGGCCAAGGAAGAGAACGATCTGCGGCAGCAGGAAAGCGTCAGCATGAACGCCTGATTCACGAAACATGCGAACCCGAAACGGCCAGCCAGTCTTGCTGGCCGTTTTGCTTGAACCACTTGTCTTATGCTGGGACTCCTTGGGCAAACACACACTAAAGCCGCAACAATACTTTCTGCTCGGCGCCGTCATGCTCTCGGCTCCGATCGGGGACTCGCTGCTTGCCCGCGGCATGCGCCAGGTCGGCCCGGTCGACTTCCACCATCTCGGCCTTCTCTGGCACGCCCTCTTCAATCCCTACGTCGACGTGGGCATCGTCCTGCTGATCGGCTTCTTTGCCAGCTATACCACCGTCCTCAGCTGGGCCGACCTCACCTTTGTGACACCCGCCACCGCCGGCAACTACGTCATTGTGGCGCTGCTCGGTCACTTCTTTCTACACGAGCAGCTGCCGCTCTCCCGATGCGTCGGCATCGCTTTGATCATGTGCGCGGTCGGCTTCGTAGCCGGCGGCCCCGCACGTACGGAAAGCACGGAGCTCAAGCGCGCCGACGTGGGAGCCACCCCATGACGCCCACCTGGCAATCCTGGTCGGCCATCGTCTTCGTGTCGGCCTTCGCGATCCTGGGGGAGGTCCTTCTCGCCGCCGGCATGCGGCAGATTGGCGACCTCGACATCATCCGCGAGCGCTCCGGTCTGCTCGGCGTGATCCGCACCGTCATGAGGAACGTCACATTCCTGGCAGGTGCGATCTGCATGGCTCTGAACTTCTTCTGCATGCTTTTTGCGCTCAGCATCGCGCAGCTCTCGCTCGCCGGGCCTGCCATCGGCGCCCTCACCTACATCGGCAACGCCATCTCCGCCAAGCTCTTCCTCAAGGAACAGGTCGACCGCCGTCGCTGGCTAGCCACACTGTTCGTCGCAATCGGCGTCCTGCTGCTGCGGTAGCACCCCATCAGCCTCTTGCTGCCAACAGGCGCATCAGCCCGGTCCGCGGCAGGTCCGGCACCACGAAGCGCCCTGCCCCACCCGCATCCCGCAGCACCGCTTCAGCCGCCAACCGGCCACTGCGAACAGCGCCCTCCATCGTGGAGGGCCACCCGGTTCGTGTCCAGTCCCCCGCCAGATACACTCCATTGCCGAGCGCATCGGCAGTCGGCCGATACCTATCCAGCCCAGGCACAACCGAGAACGTAGCCCGAGCCTCCTTCAGCACACCCGATTTCAGGATCTTCGCCTCGTTCACCCGAGGCAAAAAGCTCCTCAACTCCGCCAGCGAGCCCTCCAGGATCTGCTCCCGGGATTGCTTCAGTTCAGCGAACGACCCGCTAATCGTCAGCTCCAGATACTGCCCTTCTCCGGTCGTTCGCCGGATCCGCGTCTTGTTGAACATCCACTGAATTCGTGTGTCCAGCAGCGCCGCATGGTCCATCTGGGTCACTTCACGGTCGAACCACAGATGCACCGTCGTGATAGGCGAGTGCACAAAGTGGCCCAACGCCGACTGCAGATCAAACTCCGCTTGCGGCAGATCCTTTGTCAGTGTGGCCGTGTGGTCAAAGGGCCCACCCAGCGCCACGCGCGGCGCGTCCTGATACGTCCCATCCGAGAGGTGTAAGCGCCAGCCTGCGCCGATCCGCTCCAAGCGCTCCACGCTGGATCGCAGCCGCACCTCCCCGCCCTGCTTGTCCGTGAGCCGCGCCATGGCCGCGTAGAAGGTGGACAACGGTTGCGTCGGAATGCCCAGTCGCCCGCCTTCCTCGTGGGCCAGAAACGACTCGTGAAAGACCTGCCCCGCATAGCGCGTGGAGCAGCGCTCAAAGCTGTCATTCAGAGCGCCCACCACGACAGGCTCCCAGAAGTGCCGGATGGACCGCTCCGTCTGCCCGGTCCGCTCCAGCCAGCGGCTGAAAGGCTCTTCATCCGTCGCCGGGTATCCCCGCAGGAACTCCAGCAGCCCACGCGCGATCGTCGCCTTGTCGTGAACGCCCAGCATCGCCGCACGCAAAAAACTCATCGTGGAGTGCGAAGGCGCCGGCAGATACTCCGGCCCGATCACGCTCGCGCGTACCGAGTGCTGTGCATTCGCAGGCTCCAGAAAGGTGATCTCGTCATACCAGCGAATCAGCCGCTCCAAACCTGCAACCTTGCACAGATCCACAAGATTGGTGCAGCACCCCAACAGCACGTGCTGCGAGTCGATCTCTTCTTCCAGCGCAGGATGCACGTACGAGTACGCGCGGCCACCCACATAGGGCTTCCGCTCCAACAGCACGACACGCGCACCCGCGCCGGAGAGCGCGACCGCCGCCGAGAGTCCCGCAAGCCCTGCCCCCACAATTACGACATCGGGCGTTTCAGATCCCGCGAGGCTCACGCGCCCAGCCTAGCCATTCCGGAGGCAATTAGGCCGCGCCCCAAAATCCCCAGCTTCTCCGAGACGTGCACCGCAACACGCTCCCGCAGCACGGCGTCAGGGTTCCGCGCCACCCGCTCCAGCAGCCGGCGATAGATCGTCGCCAGCACCTCCATCGCCGGTTGCGAGTCCGCGTCCAGCAGTGGAATCAACTCATCCGCAGCCTCGTAAAGACTCCTCGCACGGCCAATTTCGTTCTGCAACAAGTTGCGCATAGGCACCGGTGCTGTTCCGTTCCCCAGCGCTTCAAGAAACGCCGGCATCGACAAGCCGGACTCCACCATGTCCCGGAGCGGCAGGTAGATGCGCCCGCGTTCGGCATCTTCCCGCACATCGCGGAGGATGTTGGTCAGTTGAAACGCTACGCCGGTGTGCTCCGCCAACATCTCCGCCCGTGGATCCTTGTACCCAAAGATGCGTATGCAGACCAGGCCCACCACCGACGCCACCAGGTAGCAATAGCGATACAGAGCGACGAAGCTCTCGTACACCTGGTACTCCTGTGTGCCCAGCCCCGCAGTCCCAAGGGCTGGCCCTTGCAGGGTCACCACGCCTTCAGGCTGCGGCTGGAGATCCATTGTCGTTCCGGCCACAAGCTGCTCCAGCAACGCGTCCGGGATCCCAAAGCGTTCCTGTGTATCGTTCAGCGCAAGGAACACCGGGTCGTCTGTTTCCCCATGCCGTGACGTGCGCCAGGCTTCCGTCCACGTGGCCATGGCTGCCCGCCGCTGCTCCAGCGTCAAGGACTCGTCATCGGCAAGATCGTCAGCCCTGCGCATGAAGGCATACACCGCACACATCGCGTCGGATTTATGTTGCGGCAACACGCGAAAGGACCAGTAGAAGTTCTTTGCCTCCCGTTTCGCTGTCCGGCGGCAGTGTGCATACGCCGCCACAACCGCTGTCGATCGATCCTGTGTCATACCCCGTCTGCGCGTTTCCGTCCGGATTCCCCCCGGCCCACCAGGGCCGCCGCCTTGCCCAGCAAGGCCCCGCCCAACAGCTGCAGCTTCACGCCTTTGCTCACGACCGGGCGCGACTGGAGCGTGTCATACCCCTGCGCCTGGATCGCGTCCAGAATGGCAAGGCCGCCTTTCACAAACAGCCGCAGCGTCGATGCCAGGTCGGCCTCCACAAGCTCGGTAATCCGGCTTCCCCGCAGCAGCCGCGCCCGCGCGTCCTCCACCAGGAACTGCATCATCGCCCGGAACTTCTCGTCAAAGCGCCGCTGTGCGATCTGCTCATCCGTCACGCCGAAGCGTTCCATCGCATCCGCAGGCAGGTAGCGCCGACCCCGATCAACCCAGTCCGTCACGACGTCCTGGTAAAAGTTGGCCAGTTGCAGAGCCGTGCAGATCTCGTCCGATAAGGAGAAGATCTCTTCGTCGCGATATCCCGAGACCAGCAGCACCAACCGCCCGACAGGATTGGCCGAAAACCGCGAGTATTGCTCCAGCGTCGCCAGCGAGGCATGGTGCGTGTACACCTGATCTTCCTCAAACGCCGAGATCAGGTCATCGAACGGCTCCCTCGGCAACGCGCACGCCGCGATGGTCGGCTGCAGGGCCACAAACACCGGATGCCGCGACATCTCCGGACGCTCAAAGCACTCACGCAGCATGCCCCGCCACTCGGCCAGCAGCTGCGTCGCCAGTGCCGTGCTGCCTACCTCGTCGCCCAGATCGTCCGATGTCCGACAGAACCCGTACACACTGTGGAATTGCCGCCGCAGCTTTGCAGGCAGAAAGAAGGTGGCCACATGGAAATTTTCGTAGTGCGTCTCGGCCAGGTGCTTGCACCAGGCCTGCGCTTCGGCCTGCGTCGGCCTCTGTTCCGGCGTGAGATACACAGCCGGCGCTCCGGCCAACGAGCCTTGGGCAACGGCCTCAGTGCTTGCGCTCATGCCAACACCCCCGCTGGCTCGGCAGCGAGGTGATCGGCGCCGACCTCATCAACGAAGACTCCGTGCGGGGACACCGCGGTCTTGATCTCCGGCTTGGTGCCCTCGGCAGGCCGTGTCAGCGTTCCTTGAAAGAGCCCGGGCACATCCGCCAGCGCGGCGGAACTCGTCAGAAACGCGTCGCAGTCAAACCGCCCTGAGCGCAGCAGGTCGAACGCCGCACGGGCCGTCGCGGGCGTGTGATGGAAGCTGGCCTTGATGTTCAGATCGCTGTAATGCAGCAGGTTGGTATCGAAGGCCACCGTGGTTCCCGCCGGGGGCCCACCAAACAGATTGATCGTGCCGCCCTTGCGCGCCATGCGCACAGCCCATTGCCACGCCTCAGGGGTCGCCACGGCCTCAAACACCTGATCGGCCCCACGTCCTTCAGGCGTCATCGCTCGCGCCGCCGCAACCGGGTCGTCCACGTCGCCAATGCGAAGCACTTGCAATGCCCCTAGCGCCCCCGCCGTTTCCACCTGATCCAACCGCTTCACTACGGCGATGACCTGCAAGCCCCTCAGAGCCGCAGCGTGCACAAACAGCAGCCCGATCGGGCCTGCTCCCAGCACAACCGCCGTCTGCCCCGCACGCGCCCCGGATTCCTCCAATCCGCGCATCACGCAGGCCAGGGGTTCCGTTAGTGCCGCATGCGCGGACGGCATCCCGTCCGGTACACGCAGCGTGTTCTTCTCCACGATCCGCGCCGGCACATGCAGGTACTCCGCATAGGCCCCGTTATTGAAGAGCAGATCATCGCAAAGGTTCTGTTGACCGTTCCTGCAGAAGAAACAAACATCGCAAGGAGCCGAATTCAGCGGCACCACACGGTCGCCCACCTGGAAGCCTGACGCACCCTCGCCAACCTCGACGACCGTTCCCGCCACCTCATGCCCGAACACGCGGTTCGCGGTCAGCATGCGCGCATGGTACCCACGCCGGAACACCTTCAGATCGGTCCCACAGGTCAGAGCGGCGTCCACGCGCAGCACCACCTCACCGGGCCCTGCCTTCGGCTTCGGAACGCGCTCGAGCCGCAGGTCTTCCCTGCCATGCAACACCGCCGCCAGCATGCTCTCGCTCACCTTCATATTCTCGCATCCTCATGCCGCGGAAGACCACGCATCGGTCCCCTGAAGAGAGCATCTGTTACCCTGATCACCAGCAGACGCATGAACCTTGTCTCTCCAGGAACCTTTGCCAAGCGCATCGTGACCTCGGTGCAGGAGTACTCCCTCCTCACCTTCCGTGCCGTCGCCGCGCTCTTCTCGGCTCCCCACTATTACGCCGATACCTTCATCCAGCTCGACTCCATCGGCGTCGGCTCGGTGCCGATCGTCATTCTCGCGGGCTTCTTCACGGGTGCCGTGCTTACGCTGCAGTCCACCAGCACCCTGAAGCAGTTCGGCGCCGTTGACCTCACCGGCAAGCTGGTCTCGCTTTCCATGATCAAGGAGCTCGGTCCCGTACTCACGGGCCTGATGGTCTCCGGCCGCAACGCCTCCGGCATGGCCTCCGAGCTCGGCTCCATGAAGGTCTCCGAGCAGATCGACGCCATGCGTGCCCTCGGCACCGATCCCATCCGCAAGCTGGTCACGCCGCGGCTTGTCGCCACCGTCAGCATGCTTTTTTTCCTCACCATGATCTCGGACACGATGGGCATCGCCGGGGGCGCTTTGGTCGCCGTCACCCTGCTGCGCCAAAGCGGCACGGCCTTCTTCCACACCGCCATCTCCGCGCTCATCATGGGCGACGTCGTGGAAGGCCTCACCAAACCACTTTTCTCCGGCTTCATCATCGCCACCGTGGGCTGCTACTACGGCCTGGCGACCAGCGGCGGCACGCGCGGCGTCGGCAAAGCCACCACCCAGGCCGTCGTCACCTCCTCCGTTCTGCTCATCATCGTCGACACCCTTGTCACCAAGCTCATGATTGGCATCTTCGGCAGATAACGCCACAGCATCACTCACGACCACGCCGGCCTTTGCTCCTGTTTGTGCCTTTGCTTTTCTGATTGTCATTCCCGAACGGGGAACCCGCTGTTTGCTTCGCAGCCAAGACGCTTCACTTGCCGCCGCCATCATGACTAACGCCGCTAACCCGGACCCCATCGTCGCTTTCCACAACGTCTCGATTACCTTCGATCGCGACCCCGTTCTGCACAACGTCAGCTTCGAAGTGCATCGCGGCGAAACCCGCATCCTGCTCGGGCCCGCGGGCGGCGGCAAGAGCGTCCTGATGAAGCTCGCCAACGGTCTGCTGCAACCCGATACCGGCACCGTTTGCGTCTTCGGCAAGGATCTCGCCAAACTCTCCGAACGCGAGATTATCGCGCTCCGCGCGCATATCGGTATGGTTTTTCAGGAGAGCGCCCTCTTCGATTCGCTGACGGTAAAAGACAATGTAGCCTACCGCTTGCATGAGGACCGAGTGCCCGAGACAGAGGCTCACGATCGCGTCGTGGAGGCGCTCCGCTTTGTCGAACTCGAGCAGGCCATCACCAAATTTCCCTCCGAGCTCTCCGGCGGCATGCGCCGCCGCGTCTCCATCGCCCGCGCCATCATCACGGGCCCGGACCTCCTTCTCTATGACTCCCCCACCGGCGGCCTCGACCCGATCACCTCGACAACCATCATCGAACTCGTCGTCAAACAGCGCGACGTCTCCGGCACAACCGCGCTCATGATCACTCACCGTCTTCAGGACGCCTTCACGCTGGCCACCCATCGCTTCAATCAGGCCACCAGCCACATGGAACCCATCCCGGACAACGGCATTGACCCGAGTACACGGTTCCTTGTGCTGAACGAAGGCCGCGTCGTCTTCAACGGCACCACCCAGGAACTGGTCCACACCGCCGATCCCTGGCTGAAGGAATACATCTCCTGATCCCGCCGGAACTTTTTGTCACTCCCGAAGGGATCTGCATCTGCTTTTTCTTTGTCATTCCCGAAGGGAATCCGCATTCCCCAGCCTCCCCCGCACCTTCTCGATCAACGTCTTGGCGTCGAACGGCGCCCGCACCTTGATGTCGTTGTCGAAGTAGGCATACACATCGCGCGGCTTGCCATGCGCCTCCGTCTCACACGCCCGGCGACCCTGAGCACTCAACCCTGTCGCCCATGCCGCAATCCGATCCGCCCATACCTCCAACGCCTCATGCTCGTACCCGCTCGCATACAGCTCCTCCGATCCATGCAGGCGGCAGTAGACGAAGTCCGAGGTCACATCGAACAGCAGCGGCCAGGCCACCGTATCCGCCACGACCAGGCCAACATCCTGCTCCCGCAACAGCTCGATAAATTCCGGGCAGACAAAGCTCTCATCTCGTATTTCGACACAATGGCGAATCGGTGACGCGGGTGCCACGCCCTCACGCACATCGACGGTCGACCTTCCCATCAACCGCGGTCCATGCAGTCGA
>CAXTGN010000212.1:7123-8002 GCA_964243455.1 uncultured Acidobacteriaceae bacterium | reverse complement strand
GCGAAGACAGGTGCGATCGACTTCGCCGGCGCGATCACCCTTGTGAATGCACGGCGCAACCTGATGGTGCGCGTGCCTCTGAAGACCGAAGCCCTGGCGGTGGTGACACCCTACATCGAGGCGCACACTGAGAAAAAGCAGGATATCTGGCCCGCGCGCGAGGTAACGCTGACCGTCGCGGACAACCTCACCCCGGTGCGGATTGCGATCTGGGATTCGGGGATCGATACGGCGCTTTATCCGGCGCAGGTGTATACCGATCCGACACCCGGCACGCATGACGTCCATGGGATAGGGTTTGACACGCAGGGTGCGAGGGTCGCCGGAGATCTGCAACCGCTGACAGCGGAGCAAAAGTCCATTTATCCCAAGGTGTTGAAGCTGCAGCAGGGGCTGGACGACCTGCACAACGGTATCGATTCAGCGGATGCCTCGGCGTCACGAACATACATTTCGACTACGCCGCCAGACCAGCTTGCGCCCTTTATGGAGAACATGACCTTCCTTGGGCAATGGATGCACGGAACGCATGTGGCGGGGATTGCGGTGCGCGGAAATCCGGCGGCGCGGCTGGTGGTGGCGCGATTCAATGACGGATTGGCCTACCTGCCGTTTGAGCCTACCGTTGCGTGGGCGCAGAAGTTCAAGAATGACTTCGCCACCCTGGGGGAGTATTTTCGTGCGCATGACGTGCGCGTCGTCAACATGAGCTGGGGCGACAGCCAGAGCGAATTTGAGCAATGGCTGACGAAGACGAGCGGAGAAAAGGATCCCGCCAAACGGAAGCAGATGGCGGGCGAGATTTACGCCGTCTGGCGCGACGCGGTACAGGGGGCGATCCAGCGTGCCCCCGGAACGCTATTTGTGTGTGCGGCCGGC
>CAXTGN010000212.1:2865-7113 GCA_964243455.1 uncultured Acidobacteriaceae bacterium | reverse complement strand
TCTCGGCGATGTACCGGCATCCTTACACCTGCCCAACCTGGTTACGGCGGGCGCGGTGGATCAGGCGGGCGAGGAGACCTCATTCACCAGTTATGGCGACACCGTCGTGCTGGATGCAAACGGCTACCGGGTGCCCAGCTACGTCCCCGGGGGCACAATCTTGAAGGAATCGGGAACATCCATGGCGTCACCCAACGTGGTCAATCTTGCGGGGAAGCTGATTGCGCTCAACCCCAAGCTGACGCCGGAGCAGACGATCGAGCTGATGAAGAAGGGCGCAACCGCGAGCGCGAACGGTAGGCTGCACGTGATCGACCCGAAGGCGACGGTTGCCCTACTGGCACAGCCGAGATAGCAGATACCCCGTTCGTGCAGACGATCCCGCTGGAGGAATAACTCAGGGGGGAGGATACCTACTCGGTCATGTTCTGTTGCGCTCTGACGAGGGCCAGTGTGCTCACTCGAATCCATCCCTGAAACGGGCGGTTCACGTCAGCGATAGCGAGGAGCGTCAGGGTGATCAGTGTGGTGCACGAGAGAACCTGCAAGATGTGAACCGGGCAGTCGTCCGAGCCGAAGAGCGAGGACGAGATCACGGTGAGAAAGGCGCCAACAATCAGGACAGCCCAGAAGATAGCAGGGAGACGGTAAGCGGCTTCAAGTAAGCGGGTTCGGCGATGTTCTGTGAGACTGCTGAGTTCTGAGAGTGCGTGATCTTCGGCGATTGCTTCCGCGGCTGAAGGTGTGCTGACCGCCAGCAGGGTCTTCCACATGGCCTGGTTGATAGCGTGACTCGCTTCAGGGATCTGATTGTGGGCCATGGCCGGCCAGTCCTGGTTCAGTACCGTATCCACATAGGCGCGACACTCTCCTTCCAGCGTCCTTCGCTGTGGTTGTGGCAGGCCTTCGGCCAGGCGGTACATGTTTCGGACGGCGTTTGCTTCCAGATCGACGTTGTGTTGTGCGTCTCCATAGGTTGTCCAGACCGTGAAAAGCATGAAGCCGAGAATGACAGCGTAGATGGTACCGATCGTGCCAAGCTGCCAACCGATCAGGTTGTTATGCGCACTCCGCTTCGCTCTTGGCCAGAGCCGGTCCAAAGCCATCACGAAGAGGAATGCGGCAGCAAGCGCGGCCAGGAAGACCAAGGCGTTCTGCACTAGATCGAGCATGGGCTGCCCATCCTTTCAGATGTGGGATCCGTGCAGGAGTCAGGCCTGCCGTGGCGATGAATGCCTGCCCCTCGATGGAAGCCCAAGCGAATCAGAGCCAGCGGTATTTTCGCACGAGAAACAAGGTGGTCAAGAAAAGGGTACTGCCCACGCCTCCGAGTAAGAGGATGGCGTGGCGGTAAGCGGCCTGGACCTGTGGCGGGGTAGCGCGGGTGCTATCGAGGCACTGGGCGCAGCCCTGGGCGTGGGCTGGAGGGGCTGCGGCCGCGAGAAGAAACAAACAGGTGAGTATCCACCCAAACAGGAAGCGGAATCGGACCAAGCAGAAAGCAGGTTCCCCGTTCGGGGGATGACAAACAGGAAGGGAGTGCGGAGCCATTACTGGGCGTATTCGAGCAGGGCGAAGAGGAAGATCCAGAGGACGCCCATGGTGTGCCAGTACCAGACGGTCGAGTCGACGACAACCTGACGGGTGGCCATTTGGCGGGAGCGGGCGAGTAGCCAGAGGGCCCATACGACTGCGCCGATGCCGAGGAAAAGATGGGCGGCGTGGGTAAAGGTGATCAGGTAGAAGAAATGGCTGGACGGGTTGGAGCGGAAGTAGACGTGGCTCATGGCCAGCTGCGTCCAGGCGACCCACTGGCCTACAAGGAAGACCAGACCGAGGCCGAGCGTGGCCAGCAGCCAGGCGCCGGCGCGGCGTGAGGTAGGGCGGCCGAAGCCGAACCACTCGTCCATGACGTGGTGCTCGTGGAACATGGCGCGGCGGGCGACCTCGGCTGTCGCGGAGCTGAGGATGAGGACGGCGGTGTTGAGCCAGAGGATCGACGGGACGGCGGTGGGGAGCCACTCGTTAATATAGCGGTCGTAGGCGTCGAAATGGCCGGTCGCTTTGGTGACAAAGAAGACGCTCACGAGGGCGACGAAGAACATGAGATCGCCGCCGAGGGCAAAGAAGAGGCCGACACGGGCTTGGGCGAGGCGCTCTCGGGGGCCTCGGCGGCCCTGGGGGCGGTCGCTCCAGTTGTCACCGTCGCCATTGCCGCCGGTGCGTTTGTCCGTGGGCGGGCGGCGGCCGTTGCCGTTGTCGTTTTCGCCGGGGTGGTTGCCGTGGCGGCGATCGATCTCGGGAGGGGTGAGGATCGTTGGCATGGGGCCTTTGGCTGGCGGGAGTTGCCGTCCCTTTCAGCTTACTCCGGTTTAGGGAGGCGCTGCGCGGAGGACGCGTACAGCGCGCAGCGCCACTGAGGCGATGTTCAGGAGCTCACTGGTGCGTCTCAGATTGAGGTGAGGCGGAAGCAGAACCGTAGACCCACGCTTCGTCTGCGTTGAGGATTGTCGCTTGCCGCGCGATCTGAACCCAGTGACCGCCGGTGCGTTGCCAGACGTTTGTGTATCTTCGCTGCAACGGCTTGCCAGCAGCGGGACCGGAGGCCATCACAAAGTCTTCGTGACCCATCTCGATGGCGATATCCCCGAGAACTTTGAAGGATTCCGGGGTTCCTTTCAGACTCGTGTAGCTGAGGCCGCCACTCCGCATGTCGGCGATTACGTCATCGCGCGTACGGATGGTGTTCTCCGGAGCATTCACGACCATCTGCGGCGACCAAAACTTCAGGAGCTCGGAGAAGTCGCGAGCATGAACAGCCCGATTGACGGCCTGTTGATTGGCTTCGATCTGCCGTCGGACGGTGTTCGTTTCTGGTGAGACCGTGCCGCTTTGGGCGGAGAGCGAGCCTGCGGGGAGAAGGGCCGTTGCAGCGAAAAGCAGCAGAGTTCTCATACGAAGCTCCGGGAAACGAGGTACGACGATTATGTCCAGGATGATGGATATCACAGATTGCCGCCGAGCGTCTTCTTCAAGTTGACCGATCTATGCAGCCAGGTTACTCGGGTTTAGGCGCTGGGTTGTGTTCCGGGATGAGGTCGGGCTCCCATTGGGGCGAAAACGTGTCGTCGCGAAGGCTGTAGATGCAGGGCATGCGGTAGGCGATGACGGGTTGGCCGGGTGAGCTGATGGGAGCCCACTCGAGGGTGGTGGCTTGCCAGGGGTTGGCGGTGGGGTCGGGCTCGCTGTTTCGGGGTTTGCGGAGGAGGAGCAGCAGGTTTAGCAGGAAGGGGAGTTGAAAGGCGGCGAGGAGTAGCGCCGAGGTTGTGATGTGGCGTTGCAGCGGCAGGGTGGCGCCGAGGAGGGCATTCGCCGGGCCGGAGATGCCGTTGAGCTGGGCGTAATGGCGCGGCTCGGAGGCGAGCCCGGTGAGGTGCATGGGGAGGAACGTGTTGTAGCTGAAGAAGAGCGTGCCCCAGAAGTGGACCTTGCCGAGGGTCTCGTCCAAACGGCGACCGAAGATCAGGGGAGCCCAGTAATACAGGCCGCAAAACAGGCCGAAGACACCCGCCATCGCCATGATGAGGTGAAAGTGGGCGACGACGAAGAAGGTGTTGTGGAGGTACTCGTCGAGGATGGGCTGCGCGAGGATGGGGCCGCTGAGACCGCCGGCGATGAAGAGGCTTACGAAACCTAAGGCGAAGAGCATGGGCGTGGTGAGGCGCGGGCGCGAGCGCCAGGTGGTAGCGATCCAGCTGAGGACTTTGGCGGTGGCGGGGATGGCGATGGCAAGCGATGCGGCGCTGAAGGCGGTGCCGGCGAAGGGATTGAGGCCGGCGACAAACATGTGGTGGCCCCAAACGACGATGCCCAACAAACCAATGATTAGAGTCGTGGCAATCATCAGCCGATAAGCAAAAACAGGACGGCGTGCGAAGTTGGCCAGGACCATGGACGTGAGGCCCATACCGGGGAGGATGGCGATGTAGACCTCGGGGTGGCCGAAGAACCAGAAGAGATGGAGCCAGAGCAGCGGCGAGCCGTCGCCTCTGTGCTGTAAGAGGACACCGTTCACGAGAATCTGTGCGGGGACGAAGAAGTCTGTGTGGAAATGGCGGTCGCAGGTGAGTAAGAGGATGGCCGCGAGGAGGACGCTGAAGGCGAGGACCGAGAGCAGGGAGGTGGTGAACCAGGCCCACACGGTGAGGGGGAGGCGTTGCCAGATCATGCCTTCGCAGCGGCGGTGGA
>CAXTGN010000212.1:0-2855 GCA_964243455.1 uncultured Acidobacteriaceae bacterium | reverse complement strand
CCTCCGAGGCAGAAGATGGCGAGGCTGGCGAGCCAGAGGTCGAGGCCGGGGCCCTGGCCGGGACCGGCGAGCGGCGTCGCGGAGAGTGGAGGGTAGCCTGTCCAGCCGGAGATGGGGCTGCCTCCGGGGACGAAGAAGGCGGAGAGGAGCGTGAGCAGGCCGGCTGCCGTGACCCAAAAAGAAAGGGCATTAAGGCGCGGGAAGCTCATGCGGTCGGCGCCGATCTGGGCGGGCATTATGAGGTTTCCGAAGCCGCTTTGCGGGGCGACGGTCATGACGAAGAAGAGCATGAGCGTGCCGTGCATGGTGACGAGGGCGAGGTACTCCTCCGGGAGGATGGGGCCGTGTAGCGGGAGGCGCCAGTCGGGCCAAGTGAGGTGGAGGCGCATGAGGAGGCTGAGGACCGTGCCGAGAATGAGAGCTACGGAGGAGAGCAGGAGATACGCGATGCCGATGGTGCGGTGATGGGTGGTGAAGAGACCCTGCCGGACACGCCGCGCCAGCGAGGGGCGTGAGGTGGTTACGCCGTTTCCAGCTGTTGTGGTCGGGTTGAAGGGCGGTGTGGTCATGTTTGCGTTCGGTGAGATCCCAGACGGACGCGGGTTTCCCCGTTCGGGACTGGAAAAGAAAGGCAAAAGCAAACGCAGATTCCCTTCGGGGATGACAACAATCAGGTTACGGTGCCGGGGTCGACTCCTGGGTGGCTAGCCAGCGGTCGAAGTCGGGTTGGGGGAGGACGTGGAGGATGGCCTGCATGCGGAAGTGGCCGAGGCCGCAGACCTGGGTGCAGAGGATGGCGTAGTCCCCGGGCCTGGTTGCGGTGAAGTGGATGTGGGTGTCCTGACCCGGGACGGCGTTCTGCTTGAGCCGGAGCTCGGGGATGGCGAAGCCGTGGATGACGTCGTGGGAACGAAGGGTAAGGTCGACCTCGCGATCGGCGGGAAGAGTGAGTGCGCCCTGAACAAGGTCGTCGGCGCCGTAGACGTCGTGCGGGTCAAGGCCGAGCGGGTTGCCAGCGGAGGCGTCGGCAAGGGCGAGGTTGACGTGCCCGAAGGCGCGGTCGTGGCCGGGGTAACGGAAGTACCAGAGGAACTGCATACCGACGGCTTCGACCTGCATCGCGGCAGGGTCGGCGCCGGTGTAGCGCTGGGCGGCCCAGAGTTGTTGCGCGCGGAGCCCGAGCCAGGCGAAAAGGATCGTCAGTGCGGCGAGGGGCAGGTATTCGAGAGTGAGCTTGTGGATGGGACGCGGGGCGCGACGGCTGAAAAGTAGGCCTGTTAAGAGAAGGATGTTCGCGAGGACGAAAAGCGCGAGCGCGATGTCGAGGTTGAGGAGGAGGTGCCGATCGAGCGCGGGGCCGTGCGCGCTGGCGTCAACGGGCAGATGCCAGGACGAGAGGCTCGCGAAGACGCGGTGCAGAAAGGGCACAATCCGATTGTAGGGTGCCGCTGCCTCGCAGAGGAAATCTGTGAGGCGGAGCGTGCCGGGAGTTTCGTTTGCGAGTGCGTCGAGGATCTCGTCCTTCGTGAAGGTGCGGCCGGAGCTGCCGAATTCTCGGAAGGTCTTGAGTCCAGACGCTGCCCTCGTGACCTACCGCTCTCACCGCCAGCACTCCAGCGGAGCAATTGCCTCTGCCCTGCGCAGCACACTTTGGCTGCGCCGAGAGGACGGCTGGCGCATGCATTTCCATCAGGGCACAAGGGTGTAAGCCATTGGGTTATTGCGGAAGGCGGGATCCAGGAGGCGTTCTTCGAGAAAGCGGAGATGGGCGGCGAGATGGGCGTCGGGTGGCCTGTGAACGACCTGCTGCGGACCCCATTGCACATCGAGCGGAGGCAGGCCGAGAGTGTCGAAGCGGGCGTACACGCGCTTGTCCGCGATACGACCACCCGGGAGCAGGCTCGCCCCGCGCTGGACGCCTTCAGCCCTGAAGCCGAGTTTTTCGGCCACCCGGCGGCTCCGCTCGTTGCCTTCGGCATGGGTGAGGCCGACGCGCCGCATGCCCAGCGCGCCGAAGGCGAAGCGGAGCAGGGCGTTGGTGGATTCAGTGGCGAAGCCACGGCCCTGAGCGGATTTGCGCACCTAGTAGCCTGTGTCGCAGTGGCGGACGCGCCAGTCGACGCTATGAAAGCCACACCAGATCACCGGCTGCCCTGTGGCAATCTCGATGCCCAGGAGATTGAATTCTTCGCGCAGGATGAACTTCGCCATGGACTGACGGGTGCGGACCTCCGCTTGTTCCGGGGTATTGTCCTCGAGCCGCTCCGCCCAGTCCATCCACTGATGGAGGTCCTCCCAGGTTTCTGCGACCGCGGCGACCGCCAGTGCGCCGTCGCCTGGCTGCTTTGACCGGATCAGCAGGCGGGGTGTGCGGATCGGCAAAGGGATGTGCATAAGGATGGGGTGAGGGTATGCGGTCATTTGTGTCTGATTAGAAGCACTTGTGCCGCTGCATGAGAGCAGGTTCCCCGTCCGGGGAATGACAAATCAGAAAAGCAAAGACCGCGTTGAGAGCGAGGACGTCAGGCTTCGCGAATGGCTTTGGTGTCACGAACCATATCGAGAAACAGCTGATGAACACGGCGATCTTCGGCTAGCTCGGGATGAAAGGTGGAGGCGAGAAGATGCCCCTGCCGGACAAGGACCGGGGAGTCGTCCCTTGTGGCGAGGACCTGAACCTGCGGCCCGAGATCGAGCAGGCGGGGAGCGCGGATGTAGACGGCTTCGAGCGGACCGCCGGGCAGCGTTGTGGGTTCGAGGCGGATGGCGGAGTCGTTCTGGCGGCCGTAGGCGTTGCGCTCGGCGGTGGCATCGAGGACGCCGAAGCTGCGCTGGGATGGGTTGGTGACCTCGCG